>DASXLG010000344.1 GCA_036496425.1 Terriglobia bacterium
CCGCGGCCTGCCACCAATAGCCTTTCGGCTTCGCCAGCAGCTCATCGCTCAGCTCGCGGCCCATCAGCCGGAGAATGATGGTCTGCAGCACATCCTCGGCATCATCCGCGTTACCCGTGATCCTGAAGGCTGCGTTGTAAAAGGCTCCGTTCCGTCCTCCAGGCCGAGTACTTCCTCGCTAATGCCCTCGGCAAGAAGTGAACAATCGTCTCCCGCGCCCTGTAGGCGCCGGCTCTGGGGTCAGCTCCGAATCGCCAGAGGAATGGAGGATCCGTCTGCGCGGCGCCACGTCGTTCGGAATTCCGAATCGTAGGTCCATAATTTCAGTTTCCGATTCCGTGTGGACAGCGCCGCCAGATATCCATCGGTCCAGTCCGGCTCGTGTTCGCTGTACTTGACAAGCCAGCCAAAGACCTCGCTCCAAAACGAATGCGGGTCCTCCACAACTGCAGGCTGCATGTTCAACCGCCCGATCGCCTGCTGCAGCCGCATCCGTTGAGACGGCCCCGGCAAATGGAAGGCTGCCTCGGTCAGGACCGGCTCGCAAATAATCAGAGGAAATCTGGCGAGGCTTTTCAGGTGCCTAATCGCCGTTGGATTTAGCGCATCACGAGGATCGCAAAGCGCCACTAGTGGGCCGGTATCGATCAGAATCATTTCCGCTTACGGTGAAGATTGCGCAGGATCCCTCGTCTGGCCTCATTCCGGTTGTGGACATTGTAGTCTCTCGCAGGCAAGCCGGGCGGGTCGGGGTATTCTTTGTGGATCTCCCGTATTATCGCCTCCGCATCAGCCTGCCGCGGCGACTCGATCAACTTCTCATAGCGCTCGTCGATGGCCTCGCGGACTAAATCCGACAGGGTTATCCCCTGCGAACGAAGCCGCTGGGCTTTTTTGAGCCGTTTGTCGTCAAGACGGACATTCACGAGCCGGACATTCATCATGTAAATATACCACGTCTTTACAGGCGTCTCTATTTCTCAAGACAAAAGCAATTCCAGATTCTCGCGGCTCCGGCTGGCCGGAACACCACAAGACAGGTGTTCATTTGGCCCCGCCACTGCGCGTAACGTTCTACAATTCGAGTAATTCCGTTAAGATAT
Source organism: Terriglobia bacterium (assembly GCA_036496425.1). Taxonomy (NCBI): domain Bacteria; kingdom Pseudomonadati; phylum Acidobacteriota; class Terriglobia; species Terriglobia bacterium. The sequence continues at coordinate 1,104 of DASXLG010000344.1, forward strand.
AATCCGGAAACCATCAAAAACATGCTGGCACAAATTCTCATATCCATTCTCCTGGCGTCCATGCCCGTGACCGTACAGAGCGAGCAGGCAGCAGCAAATCCGCCGCTCATTCCCGCGCCTCAGACCAGACTGGAAATGTTTGCGGCCCAGAGCGGAGCCCTGCTCGCCAGTGAAAGCTATTCGCTGGCGCGTATCTCCGGCGGGGACGCGTGCAGTGTCCGTCTGCAGGTCGTCATCATGTATCAGGTCGGACGGGAAGCGGAAAAGCTCGAAGGCCTCCGTCTCGACATGTCCGGTGTGCCCCACCCGGTGACCAGCTACATCGACTTCGACGAGTTGGGAACTCTATCTCAGTCGATCAATGCGATGCTGGACATCAACCAGAAAGGCACTTCGTTTACGAATCCATCGTCGAAGGAACTATTTTTCTCTTCGCGGGGCGGGCTCAAGATTTCGATGGTTCAGACAGACACGGAAAAAGAAATGACCATCACACACACTTATTCCGGAAGCTCCTGCACGATCAAACGCGATACATCGGTCGTCGAATTGAAAGGCGCGCTCGACAAGGTTCTGCAGGATCTGCGATAACGTTAGTGCAGAGGAAAACATGAGGACCACCACGAAATTTCGCATTGTTATGTGGGCAAGCGCCGGCTTTCTCGTCGCCGCCGGATGGGGAGTGTATTTCGCAGCCGCAGACAAGGCCCTGCCCATCGACCCGAACTTGTACACGCTCGCGAGCGTCACGCAGCCGATTGTCTGGCTCTTTCATCGGCCGCTCGGTCTCTCAGCGGTCACGGTTGCAAATGCCGCTACCTACGCCTTGGCCGGCCTGATTGTGGAAGCGGTTCGCAAACAACTGCATCACAGAAGCTGATTCTTATGCAGTGGACGAGTTGCCCGGCTAGCGTAGCAACTCGAAGTCGATAAACCCGCGCTCGGGATTCACCGACTCCAGACGCACACGAACCCGGTGGCCGATGTCCAGGTGTTTTGCTTCGCCGATCAGCTTGCCTTCGACGGGAGGATGCAAAAGGCGGACCCACATTCCGCTGGCATTGATACCCGAAACGAGGGCGTCGAACTCCTGACCCAGTCGTGGACGCAGCATGGCCGCGGCGGCGCATTTTTTAACCTGGCGTTCGACCTTGTTGGCATCGTTTTCTTTTTCGGTGCAGCGCGTAGCCAGATCGCGCAGTTCGTCTCCCGAATAAGGCGAATTTTTGCCGGCGAAGGCGGCTTTGAGCAGACGCTGGGTCAGAAGATCGGAGTAGCGGCGGTTGGGAGCCGTCGAGTGCGAATAGTTCTCGACGGCCAGCCCGAAATGGCCGGGCGCATCGCCGCCGGGCATCTTCACCATGTATTCGCCGCGGCCTAGCAGCTTAATGACCGAAAGCGAGAGCTCCGGAAAATGCGCCGGATTCGAGTGTTGCTGTTGCTTAAGGAATTCCTCGAGGCTTCGGGCCTCCGGTTCGGGCGAAAGATTGCCGCCCAAGGCTGCGGCGAGCGCGCGGATGCGGTCCCATCGCTCAGGAATTTTGACCACCCGCCGGATGCTCGGCAGACCGCGCTGCTCGAGGAAGGCCGCGGTCGTCTGGTTGGCCGCGATCATGAAATCTTCGATCAGCAGCGTCGCCCGGTTGTGCTGTTTCGACGCCAGGTCCACTACCGTGCCTTCCGGCGACATGACCGGCTGCAGTTCTATCGTCTGGAACGTCAGCGCGCCGGCTTCGTGACGCCGCTGGCGCAGGCATGCGGCTGCCCGGTCCTGCAACCTCAGCTGGTTCTGCAGATCGCGGTTGCGCTCCACCTTCTCGGGGGTCTTTCCATCGGCCTGCTGATCCAGCCATGCCGCAACGGAGTTGTACGCCAACTGCGCCTTGTTCTCTACCACGGCAGCATAGAGCGAAGGCTCCGTGATCTGCCCGTCGCGGGACACCAGCATCTCGGCCACGATTGCCAGCCGCTTCTCTCCCTCGTTGAGAGAGCTGAGATCGGTCGAAAGCTGCTCGGGCAGCATCGGGAACGTGCGGACACCTGTATAGATGGATGTCGTGTTATGAGCGGCCGCCAAGTCGATCGGAGAATGCGCGGGAACAAACCAGTCCACCTCCGCGATGCCGACATAGATACGGATGCCGCCGGATTCTTCCACGGCGTATTCGATCTGATCGAGGTCTCGCGAATCATCGTTGTCGATGGAGGACCATAACCATGAGGTAAGATCGCGCGCCTTGACGGTTCGGAAGTCCGGCTCGGCTTCCTTTTTCAGTTCAGCCTGGGCTTCCGGAGGAAAATCGACGAGAAAACCGCGGTCAAGCATGGCCCTGCGGGCGATCGCACGGAGATCGGGATGACGGACAGACATCGTAAGGATATTAACATCATTGCCAAAACCGTGCTGTTGTGCGACGGTAAGCATTATGTTTCGACGAATTATCCTGGGTTGTCTTGTTCTGATGATGGCCGGCACTGTGTCCGGATACGCGCGGACACAGCAAACCGCGAAGGTCGTCAAACCGAAAAAGGTGAAGCCGGCAAAGATCAAGAAACCGAAGACGCCGAAAGCTGCGAAGGCGGCAAAAAAACTGACGCCAAATCAGAAGGCCATCCAGAAAGCCAACACAAAGAATATCAAGGCACAGCAAAAGGCGTTCAAGAAGCAGATTCAGCAGCAGAATAAAGCCGTCAAACAGGCGAAGAGCAAGTAGGGAAGAAACTTATTGCACGATTGCATCATCTGAAGTTTTTGCAGTTCTAAATTTGAAATGCAGAAACCTCTAATGATGCAATGGTGCAATAAATTTTTTAGTCTTTGGGATTTGTAGCAAACACCGTCAATTCCGGCGTAAACCCACGGTCGTCCATCTCCAGGGCGGCTTTGATCATGTGCGCGATGTCTTCGCCGCGGAGCTTCGTCGGGTTCTCCTTTTGAGTCAAGCCCGCTGCGGCGCCGAAGTTTGTCAGCACTTCGCTCGGATTCGCGAGAAAAACCCGGATGTTGAATTGCCGGAGTTCGCCGCGCCAGCACTCCGTCATGCCGCGAAGCGCAAACTTGCTGGCGTAATAGGCGGTGCCGTTCGGAGCGCCGCGCAGGCTGGCCGTTGAACAGATGTTCACGATATTTCCGGTATTGCGCTGGATAAAGTGTTTCGCTGCTTCGCGGCCCATCAGCATAGCGCCGGTGACGTTGGTGGCGAAGACAGCCTCGAAGCTGGATTTATCCATATCGACGAGCTTCTTGAAAACGCCGAAACCAGCATTGTTGATCAGGATATCGAGGTGATCGAACGCCTGCAGCACTTCGCGCATTGTCCGCTGGACGTCGGCTTCATTCGAGACGTCGGCGCGGATCGGAACGGCGTTCAACACTTCCGCCGCCTTGTAGAGTTTCTTTTCGTCGCGGCCGGTAATGGCGACCTGCGTCCCGGCCTCAATCAGAGTCTTCGCGATGGAAAATCCGATGCCGCTGCTTCCACCTGTCACAAGCGCCGTTGCGTTTTGTAGTTTCATGCTTCCTTCCCGATTTCCTGGTCAAGCCGTTTCAGTTTAGGACGTTCACCCATGGCGATGAGTACATCGCCTGATTGTATCTGCAGATCCGCCGCCGGATTGAATCGCATTACGCCATCTTTGTGCCGTACGGCCAGAACGATGACGCCATATTCGTTCCCGAGACGCAACTCTTCCAGTGTGCGCGACACCAGACTGCTCGACGCTCCGATCGGAAGTTGCTCGATTTCCAGATCCAGATCCGAGGGCTGCCGGAATGCCGAAGCGATATCCATAAAGCTCGTGACGTGCGGCCGGAGCAGCGACTGCGCGAGGCGGTGCCCGATAAAAGAGTACGGCGTAAATACAGTGGTTGCGCCCGCGCGGCGAAGCTTCTCTTCCGCCTGGTCGTCGCTGGCGCGCGCGGCAATCAGCAATTTAGGATTGAGAACTTTCGCGGAAAGCGCGACGTAGACGTTCTCCGCGTCGCTGGCGATGGCCGCGACGAGGCCTTTCGCCGTCTCCACGTGCGCCTGGCGCAGGACTTCGTCCTTCGTGGCGTCGCCGACAAGCGTGATCACGCCTTTGTCGGTCGCCCAGCGCGCGCGTTCAACCCGATTGTCGATCAGAACGACCGTCGATTCGCTGCGCAGCAATTCCTGAATCACGCTGCGGCCGACGCGGCCGGCGCCACAAACGATGTAATGTCCCGAAGTATCTCTAAGCATGCGGTCCCTCCGCCTGCGCCCGAAGTAGTCCGTCATTTCGAGCCGCAGCAAAGTGTCGCCAAGAATTGCGATGCAGACGAAAACGGTCGTAACGCCGATCAACATGAGAAAAGAAATAAAGACACGGCCGTGGAAGCTGAGCGGATGAACCTCGCCTCCGATGGTGGTCAGCGTGAGAAGCGTCATGTAAAAGCTGTCGAAGGCAGGCCAGCCCTCGATCAGCATGAATCCGGCGGTGCCGATCAGGATGACGCCGCCAAACAGCGCGGCAATGAGGAGAAGACGTTTCATAAAGCGCCAATCCCGCATATCACGCGGCTGGATTTCCGGAATTGGCGCTATGTGCCGTTATGCCAGATCCTCAGGCCGGATCGGCAGCTTGCGAATGCGTTTGCCTGTCGCGGCGAAGATGGCGTTCGTGACGGCGGGAGCGATGGCCGGCGTGCTGGCTTCGCCGATGCCGCCGGGCGGATTGGTGCTCGGCACGATGTAGGTCTCGATCACCGGCATTTCGTCGATCCGGAGCGGTTCGTAGTTGTTGAAGTTCGTCTGCTGAACACGGCCGCGATCAATCGTGATTTCACCGCGAAGCGCCGCGCTCAAACCATACACGATGCCGCTTTCGATCTGCTGGACGACAATCGCCGGGTTGACGACATGGCCGCAATCCACGGCGCAAACCACGCGGTGAACGCGCAGTTTTCCCTTGTCGATCGAAACCTCCGCAACCTGCGCGTTGAAGCTGCCGAGGTTATCCACGACCGAAATCCCGCGATGCCTTCCGGCCGGCAACGGCTTGCCCCAGCCTGCCTTCTCCGCCGCCAGGTTCAGCACCCCGAGCAGCCGGGGCGCCTTCGTCAACAGCTTGCGCCGGAACTCGAGAGGATCCTGTTTCGCCGCTACCGCAAGCTCGTCCATGAAGCTCTCGGTGAAGAAAGTATTATGCGAATAACCGACGGATCGCCAGTAGCTGACCGGTATTCCGACTTCCGGGGGATGGTAGTCGACGAGGATATTCGGAATGTCGTACTGGATTTCCGCGATGCCTTCGACTCCGGTTCGATCCACTCCGTTCCGCAGTCCCGCAAACGAGGGACAGACGACGCGGACGTTCCAAACCAGAGGCTTACCATTCGCGTCAAGCACGGATGCGAACTTCGTGTAAGAGGCCGGACGGTAAGTGTCATGTTGGATGTCATCCTCGCGCGTCCATTGCAGCTTCACTGGAACGCCGGCAGCCTTCGATATTTCCACTGCTTCGCCGATGAAATCCGCTCCGCCGCGCCGTCCGAATCCGCCGCCGAGATAGACCGTGTGGATCTGGACTTTCTCGGGCGCAAGACCGGAAACAGCAGCCGCAGTCTGCCGCGCCACGCTCTGGATCTGCATGCCGCTCCAGACATCGCATCCATCGGGCCGCACATGCGCGACCGCATTCAACGGCTCCATCGGCGCATGCGAAAGATACGGCACTTCATAGACGGCCTCGATCGCATGGGTGGCGCCGGACATCACCGACGACACATCGCCTTCCTGGCGCGCAACCGCGCCGCGCTTCTCACCGAGATCCGCGAAGGTTTTACGAATCGTGGCGCTGGTGCTGTTGGCCAGCGGGCCTTCATCCCACTCGATGACGAGCGCCTTGCGGCCTTCCATCGCAGACCATGTATTGTCCGCAAGCACGGCGACGCCGTTCGATATCTGCACAACCTGTTTCACGCCGGGAACGGTTTTCGCCTTAGCCGCGTCGAAACTCTTCGGCTTGCCGCCGAACACCGGACAGCGCTGAAGCGACGCGTACAACATGCCGGGCACTCTGAGATCGATCCCGAACGTGGTTTTTCCGCTGACCTTTCCGGGCGTATCCAGCCGCTTCTGGGATTTGCCGACGAGTTTGAATTGCGTCGGATCTTTCAACGCCACATTCTGCTGCGGCACCGGCAGCTTCGACGCTGCTTCGGCCAGGCTGCCGTAGCTGAGGCGAGCTTTGGTATTGAGATTCAGAACCGTGTTGTTCTCGGCGCGGCATTGCGACTTTGGAACATTCCACTTCTGGGCGGCCGCCTGTACCAGCATCTCGCACGCGGTGGCCCCGGCCTTCCGCAGCGGTTCCCAGGAGGTGCGGATGCTCATGCTTCCGAAAACACCTTGCATCGGACCGAATGCGACGGGATCGACACCGGGGAACTCGGTCCGGATCTTCTTCCAGTCGCATTCGAGTTCTTCGGCGAGCAGCATCGAAAGCGACGTCACGGTTCCCTGTCCCATCTCGGCTTTGTGGATAAAGAGTGTGACACTGTCGTCTGTTCCGATTTGAATGTATGCGTTCAACTTCCCGACGGCGCCCTGGGCTTCCAGTTTGCTTTCCGGAAGATAGAAACCGATCACCAGTCCGCCCGCCGCAGCGGCGCTTGTCTTGAGGAACGATCGCCGGTTGAGTTTCTGGATGGTCGTGCTCATTTGCCACCTCCAGTGGAGCCGGCCTTGGGCTGCGCGGCATATCGCGCAGCGAGATGAATAGCCTGGCGGATGCCGGAGTATGTGCCGCAGCGGCAGATATTGCCTCGCATGGCCTGATCGATATCGGCATCGGTGGGATTCGGTTTGCGGGCCAGCAGCGCCGAGGCGGACATGATTTGTCCGGACTGGCAATAGCCGCACTGCGGCACATCGACCTCCATCCAGGCGCGCTGGACGGGATGGCTGATGTCCGGCGAAAGCCCTTCAATCGTCGTGATGTTCTTTCCGGCAACAGTCGAAATCGCCGTGCCACACGCACGCGTCGCAATCCCGTTGATGTGCACCGTGCACGCGCCGCAAAGCTGCATGCCGCAACCGAACTTGGTCCCGGTCATTCCCAGCGTGTCTCGCAGGACCCATAAGAGAGGCATCTGCTGCGGGACGTCCACGCTCTGTCGTTTCCCATTAAGGGTAAACTCAATGGCTGGCATTGGAATCCTCCTCAATTCTGGCTGCGCGCTATCGCGCTTGCGCTTCGCGAATTCTGGCTACGCGCATGCGCTTCGCGAAGAATTCCCGAAATTATACAACCTTGTTATACTGCGCGCGCTATCCTGTTCGGCCAAATAATGAGCCGCAGATGACGCGGATGGCGCAGATTGATCTGCGTCATCCGCGTCATCTGCGGCTCAGGTTCTCAGTCCCCCTTCCCGATATTCTTCAGAAGGTCCGCTTTTGTCACGTCACGATCGCCGCCACCGGGCTGATGCACAGAAATGATCGTGTTGACGTCGAGCTTCAACTCATCGAGTTTGGCGGCAAACAACTTCTCGAAGCCATTCACTTGCGCGGGGGGCGCGGCATTCGCGGCCGGCGGATTGAAAGCATCGGCTTCAAAGACCGCTTTGATCGAGGGCAGATATGCGATGAGCAGATCCTCCGAATGGGCAGCCTTGATGTGATACAGCTCGATCGTGTTCATGCTGTCTTTCAGGACTTTCTTCTCGCCGATGTACTCAAATTTGGCCTTTTTTTCGGACTGCGAGAGTTTGTCGGGCATCAGGAGCGTCCGGGAGTTGGTGAACCACTTGTCATAAAGCGGTTTGTTCGATTCTTGCGTGATGATGATCTCGCCGTCAGCCGCCGCCGCCCGCAGGCCGCCGGAATGGTCGGAGTGCGTGTGCGTGTTGACGACATATTTGATCGGCTTGTTCGGGATCGCTTTTTTGACTTCGGCGATGATGGCCGTGGCCGTCATTTCGCTCTGCGGAGCTTCCAGAAGAACGATGTGATCCTTCATCTCGACAGCGATGCTGCGATAGCCGCCGGTGATCAGGTAAATGCCGTCGCCCAGTTTCTTCGACGTGACTGCAGCCGCAGCAGGCGCTCCGCCTCGTCCCGCGCCGGCTCCGCCGCGTCCTTCGGCAGCAGGCGCGCCACGGCTTCCGCGGCCGGCGGCCTGGCCGCGGCCGGCAGGTGCGGGACCAGAGCCACCGCCGCCTCGTCCGCCTCGTCCGCCGGCCGCGGGAGCGGCAGGAGCCGCAGCGTTGGGCTTCACGTCAGAGACGGTCAGATCCGTCCATGCCAGGCCGGCGCGAGTCTGTACAATCTTCGTGGGGAATTTAACGCCGCCGAAGTCCTTGTATCCGGAGTAGTCCTGCTCGACGAGCATATCGCCTACAACGGCGTCTTCCACCTTCGTTTCGACTTTGGCAATCATGTTCTGGGAGTCGATGTATCCGCTCACGGTGTACGGAACACCCGACGGAGCTTTCTGTTCCACTGGGAATGAGACGACGGTGTATTTCTTCCCATTCATGTTGCGCTGCGAAACCGTGGCGTTAGATGCCGTGGAAGCGAGTTTCAGGAATCCCGGCGGGGAGAGCGCCACATCGAGCTTCGCATTCCAGCCCGCATTGGCTGCAATGACCGTCGTGTTCTGGGCTTCGGGAGTCGGATTGAGTCCGCCGCCGCCGGCAAGTTGTCCATCCGGCTCTGCCGGGCGGGAGCGCAGCGCGGTCTGCTGGCCCGTGCCGGCATTCACGTCGATGTAGCGGGTGTAGGTTTTAAGCGTGAAATGCGGCCAGCCCTTGGCGGCGCTTTGCGCCTGTCCCATGGCCGTACCTTCAACTCCGGTACCGGAGTATTCGATGGACTTCAGCTGATCGTAGCCCATGGCCTTCGACGCGTTGTCGATAACGGTCTTCGCGTCCTGGACCGCCGCCCAGGACGTAACCGCTACGGCCAGAATCAAAGCAGCAACCGGCTTCTTGAACATGTTTGCCTCCTGGAATTCCCGAAACCGGGATACTTATACTTAAAAAGAAGGCTTTCCGCCAGAATGAAGGTAATCATCGACTACCTCCACGGGAATCCGCGAAACAGCCACGCAACCATTGTGGCCATTACAAACCACCCGCCTTTCACAAACCACTGCCATCGCTCCAGAGTCGAAACGGTATGTTGTTCTCCTGGTGAAATCGGGGACGGATTCGAAACGGCAAACGGGTGCCGGCGTGTCCGTCCCCAAGGTCACCTGCCAGGCGCAGATGAAGGTCACCGAGTCAAAATGCGATCGAAGCAGGGCGGCACACCGTGGATCCGATCCGCGTACTTGTCGACGAATTCCCTCATGCTTCCTCCAGCGCCAAACGATTTACTACATCGCTCAACGATAGTGGGGGCAGGGACAGGACTGGACTCTCGCGGCGTTCCCGTTTCTACTTGGTTGCGGCCTTGGCCGCGTTAGGAGATTTTTTTAAACAGGTACTCATGGCACTGCTTCGTATCGATTCCGCCTTTGATCATTTCAATGACGTCGACGCGGTCCTTGCGCCGCGGCGACTTGAGCTTCAAGTAGACAAGCGGCGCGGCTTCCATCATGCTTCCCGGCGGTGAGGCGAGCGTTGCTTCGAGGAAGTCTTCACCTGCTTCCGGAGACAGCAAGGCCACGGCGACTCCCTTGACCTGGAATGGGATCTCCGGCCGCATCGTAACGAGACCGTTGGCATGATGATTGAAGGCTTCGGCGCCGACAGCGAGCCCGCCAACGACAACATGCCGTACCTTCGCGAGAGCCAGTGCCTCGGAGGCCAGCTTCAACGCTTCGAGCACCCTGGGGGCGACCACGTCGGCCAGCAATGCCGGATCGGGTCAGGCTCAATTCTTACAACGCCTTACAGCCAAACCGAACGCGCCGCGCTGGAAATGGATTCATTTCCGAAAAAATCGGTCCATAAATCGCAAATTTGGATTCGTTTGCCGGAAAATGGATCCAGTTTTTAAAAAACGAATCCACACATGCCAAAACTGGATCCATTTTTGGAGAAATGGATCCAGTTTCCGAGAAATGAATCCACAAACGGCAAATGTGGATTCATTTTCCAGAAAATGGATCCAGTTTTTAAAAAATTGCATCCACAAATCGCAAACATGCATCCATTTTTGGAGAAACCGATTCGCTTTCAAGAAAATCGATCCATAAATGGCAAATTTGTATTCCTTTTCTGGAAAATGCGTCCACAAATGGCAGACGTGCATTCATTTTTGGAGAAATGGATGCCATTTTTGAAAAAGTGATCCATAAACCGCAATTCTCGATCCATTTTCTGGAGAAATGGATCCAACTTTTAAAAATGTGCATCCATAAATGACAAAACTGGATTCATTTTCCGCGACATGAATCCAGTTTTGAAAAAATCAATCCATGAATGGCAAATCATGATGCGCGCGTTGAAGTTATCGCTCACATTCCGTTCTTCCTGTCAGTACTGCCGCGCGGTGCTGAAGCGTCCATCCGGCCGCTTCGAGCTGACGGTCGATCTCGATGCGGGCCGTGGCTTCAGGTGTATTTGCGCTTCCTGCGGGAGCCATACGCCTTCAATGGCCGGCTGATTTCGCCTGGGTCATTCTAAGCGAGTGTTCGCCGATTGGGGTCATCCTGAAATATTGCTTGCCGGCAAGATGCGGATACTCGACAGGATCGGGAAACCAGGTAAATACGGCGTAGCGCGCCTCCAGGCTGCTGAGGGTCTCGAATACCGAAATCACAGAGATGTCGCGACCGGACAGCAACTGCGCCATCGCAGCTATGCCTTCGGCATAGCGCAGGCGCCCGAGCATGAGCTCTTCCATGGCTTCGAGTACGAGTTGTTCGAACGGACTCAACTGCAGAATCGTTTTGTCCGAGATACCTTCCTTCTGGCGCCGGAGAATTTGGGCTGCGTAATTCATGCTGCCGGAAGGGAACTCCTCTTTTTCATCGTCATCGTACGGCAGCTCCTCTTCGTCGTCCACTTCCGGCCCTCGGCTAAGGCGCTCTTCCAATTCATCTCTGAAAGATGGGTTTAAATAGGGCGTATCGAATGGAAACTGCGGCAGCCGGGAAAAGACCTCTTTCAGTGAGGCCGGGCTGGGCTTCTCGCGGTCTTGCTTGAAGAACTCGACAGCGAAGGCTCGCGCGATCAGCTCGACGGCTTCTTGGCGGGAAACGCCTTCACGAATCAGCCGCTCGAGCGTTTCTTTCATGATCGGCGGCTCGCCTGTCCGGATAGCGGCAGCCACTCCACATTCCAGAACAAGTGCGTCGATTTTCGCCTCGTGCGCCAGCACCCGCTCGGCCGTCACCACCTCGTCTATCATGGCGAGCATGGCAACCCTGTAACCGGTTTTGTACGTGAAAAGAAACGCATCCAGCTCGGTCCGGGGAGGCGCAAGCTCGGCGGACGCCTTCCTCAGATCGTGCTGAGCCGTGCGCGCCGCATTGATCGGCAGTGTGAACGGTTTCAGAGGTGCTTTTACAGTGGTCATCCACTCCTCGCCTGAAGGTTGCTGCTTGCAATCAATCGCCGGCAGATATCTGCCCTCCCACTGCCAGATGGAGGCGACCAGCGTGATGGATTCGGAATCCGATTCGCCCATGGCGCGCACTCTACCGGAATCGGTAGCCAAAATCCAGGGATGCAACAAATCATCGCTTAGGCACGCGTTGGATCGCTTTCGATCGTTATTCAAACCGACGGTCCCCCTCAAGCCGCCGGCCCTATGCCGGTATTGACGCTGATGGTTATCCATGATCGAATTTCGGACAAACAACATTCGGGAGGTCGGCATGAAAGCGTTCGGAAAGATAACTCTCAGTCTGGTTGCAGGAGCGATTCTCTTCTGCTTTCCTGGAATCGGCTTGGCGCAGACTGCGGTCACGCCGGCGAAACTTACGGGACCGGTGCCGTCCACGAAAGACAACTATGCGTTTCTTTCCGCAAATCGCGTTCAGTCCGTGGTTGACCTGCAAAAAGTGGGATATATCGAAGAGGAATACATCGTCAGCGGGAGGGCCAATGTTTACGACTGGACGGCGGATGGCTTGAAAGTCAGAACGCCGAATGCGCCGTACACCTCGCGCATCCTGATTCGACGTCCGGCCGATGCGGCGAAGTTCAGCGGTAACGTGATCATCGAGCCTGTGGATACCGCACGCGTATTCGACTGGTCCTTCATGTGGGCGGTGTCACACGAATACTTCACCGAACACGGAGACGCGTGGGTCGGCGTGACGCACACAGCCGCCTCCATCGCCGCACTCAAGAAGTTTAATGCGCAACGCTACGCAGCGCTGTCATTCGCGAATCCCACGCCAGACGAAGCGTGCGGGCCCGCGAACGCGAAGTCGCCAAACGAAGACGGATTGAAATTCGACATGCTTGGCCAGATCGCCAGCGCACTGAAAAGCGCGAACGGCCCGATCGCCGGCTTCCGCGCGCAGCGCGTGTATGCCACATCGCATGGCGGAGAGATCGTCACGTATGCGCAGGCCATTCAGCCTCAGTCGAAGGCGTTCGACGGCTTTGTCTTCGAATCGAACGCCGGCCCGGCCGCGATCAGCCGTTGCGCAGCGGCCGTGGGCGCGAACGATCTGCGCCGCATAACGCGAAACGTCGGCGTCCCGGTCATCCGCATGGTCCCGGAGGGCGATGTACCGCAGGCGTACGCGCTCCGGCGCGAGGATAGCGATGCGCCGAACGATCGTTTCCGATGGTATGAAGTGGCCGCGGCCCCGCGGATGGACATTCGTTATTACCAGCACATGCCGGCGATGGAGGATCAGACCAAGTCGGGCGAGAGCGCGCTTCCCGGTAACTGGCCGTTTGCGTACACATGCGGCAATCCCGTGATTGGTCTGGAAGACTTGCCGGTGTTTCAGGTTGCGATGAACTCCGCCTTCTACAACATCGACCAGTGGGCGCGCAACGGTACGGCGCCGCCCCGCGCCGAACGCATGGCGGTGAAAGATGCGGGCACGCCCCAGGCTACCGTCGCCGCGGACCAATACGGAAACGGCCTCGGCGGTGTGCGCAGCCCGCACGTTGAGGTACCCGTCGCGACCTATTACGCGCATTCTCCCGGACAGGCCACGTGCCGCAATATCGGATACAAGGTTCCGTTTGATTGGGCGCGCCTGGAGAGCTTGTATGGTTCATCAAAGACCTACGCATCGAAAGTGAACGCGGAAATCGATAAGTTGGTCGAGGAGAAGTGGCTCCTTCCCGCCGATGCGAAACGCCTTCGGGAAGAGCTGCTGTCACCATCGAAGCCCGGAAGCAACTAGTGTAGTGTGTCTGAAAGGAGCGAACGATCATGAGCAGAATTCGAATCCATACCTGCATAGTCTTCATCCTTGTGGGACTGGCCGTGATACCGGCGATCGCGGCCCTGCTCGATCCGAACAATCCGACAGGAACGAGCGGCCTGATCATGATCGACAAACGCGGTGGACTTGTGCGCTTCTTCGATCCGCGCACCTTGGATGAGACAGGAACTCTGAAACTCGATGCCCCGCCTCACGAACTGGCAATCGCGCCGGATCACAGAACCGCCTACGTGCCGCTCTATGGCGATGGCGTGTATGGGGCGAATCCGCACCCCGACCACAGGATCGTCGCAATTGACCTTGCCGGACGCAAGGTCACCGGCACCGTCGATGTCTCGCCGTATCAAGCGCCTCACGGGCTTCAGGTGGACAACAACGGCACGCTGTACGCGACCTGCGACCTCAGCCGCAAGATCCTGATCATCGATCCGAAATCGCTCAAAGTGCAGGCCGCGATCGATACGGAAGGAACAGGTCATTGGGCAGCCATTCTGCCCGATGGCAGCAAAGCATATGTCGCCAATAAAGACGACCGGATGTTTGTCAGCGTGATCGACTTGAAGGCGCGCAAAATGATCGGCCGCGTCCCGATGCCGAAGGGCACTCAGGGAATCACCGCGTCACCCGACGGCAAGCGGGTTCTGGCAATCGACTACGCGGATCCGAAGTTTTATGTGATCGACACTGCAACCGACAAGATCATCGACGCCGTCGCTGTGGAAAGGAACACGGTCGGCCCATTCCGGGCGCGATATTCACCGGATGGCTCTACGCTCCTCACGGTAAACCATATCGACGCGGTAGCAAATGTCTTTGACGTCCGCAATCTTCACGCGCCTCAGAAGATTGTGCGTGTCGGCCCGCAGGCATTCGGCATCGCATACTCCGCCGACGGCAAGACCGCCCTGGTGTCCAATCACGGAGACGGGACCATCACGGTTATCGATTTGACGACAAATCAGGCTGTCCGCACATTCAAAGCAGGGACCGGAATCGAGACGCTGGCGTATTACTGACAGGCAGGCGCAGGTGGCCTGCAACGGGCGCAATGTGACACCTGCAGGCATTGTTCCGCACGCACAGAAAAGGGATTTTAAAGCCCACGGGACAGCGCTAGAATGCTGGCCTCCATTGATCCAAGGAGGAGCTCGTCAATGTCCTATAGGAACGCCATTCTAATCCTGTCGGCTGCGGTGCTTATTGCCCTTCAAATCCCGGCCATGACAGCGCAGCAGGCCATCAGACCACCCAATCCCGCCACCGACTGGCCCATGTTCAGCCACGATCTGTCGGGAACGCGGTACTCCCCGCTCAAGCAGATCACCGCGGCAAATGTCTCCAGGCTCAAGCTGGCGTGGAGCATGCCGTATCGCGCCGACCGGAACAGCGCGGCGGCCGGCGGCCTTGGCGGTCTGACGGAGGTCACACCGGTTGTGATCAACGGAGTCATGTATCTGCCGGCCGAGAATCGAGTGCTGGCACTCGATGCAGCGACAGGAAAGGAAATCTGGAAGTTTGATGTGCCGCCCGGCCAGGGAGGAGCTCTTTCGAAACGCGGCGTTACCTACTGGCCGGGTGAACCCAACATTCCGGCTCGCATTTTTGTGACGGCCGGGCGAAAGCTCATCGCTCTGAATGCGACAACCGGTGAATCGGTACTCGGGTTCGGCGACAAAGGCGAAGTCGATCTGGTTGTCCCGTACAACTCTCCTCCGAGCATCTATAAAAACCTGTTGTTCGTCGGCGCCAACGTTCCGGAGCAACCCGCGACGGGACAGCCTGGAAACACCCGGGCATACGACGCGCGCACCGGCGCCAAGGTCTGGGAGTTCCATTCCGTCCCGCAACCCGGAGAAACCGGTCATGAGACATGGCCCGAGGAGGGCTGGAAAGATCGCACGGGCGTGAACAATTGGGGTTTCTATATGACGGTGGACACTGAGCGGAACATGATCTACACCGTCTTCGGAGCACCGGCGAGCGACTATTACGGATTCGACCGGAAAGGAAACGATCTCTTCGGCAACTCCGTGGTGGCTCTGGAAGCATCGACAGGAAAGCTGAAGTGGTATTTCCAGGTTGTCCACCACGATCTCTGGGATATGGATCTGCCTCCGGCGCCCATCCTGATGGACATCACGGTCAACGGAAAGAAAATCCCGGCGCTGATCCAGACGGGAAAGCTCGGTCTCGTTTTCATTCTGAACCGCGTGACCGGTGAGCCGGTCTTCGGGGTTGAGGAAAGACCTGTTCCTCAAAGCGATGCTCCGGGCGAGTTCACCTCCCTGACCCAGCCATTTCCCGTGAAGCCGCCGATGCTTGGCAAACATAACTACAAACCGGAAGACCTGGTCACAGCGGCCGACACGAACGAGGCTCATGCGAAGGCGTGTCGGGACCTGGTCGAAAAGAGCGGCGAGCTGATCAACAGAGGCCCATATACGCCGTGGGCGTATCGCGCTCCTGACGCGCCGCCCCGAACAGCCATCAATTTCCCGGGCGATATCGGTGGAACAGATTGGGGCGGAATCTCTGCCGATCCGACCAACGGATACGTCTTCGTGAATACGCTGAATTACGGGAGTCTCGGCTGGATCGAAAAGCGGCCGCCGAATGCGCGCGTTCCATACGACCGTGCCAGCGTCTATGGAAATCCTGTGGCCTCGAAGTTCTGGGACCGCAAAGTCAACGCGCAAGGCCAGTTGCTCGGCGAACAAAGCTGGCCCTGCCAGAAACCGCCCTGGGGGCAGTTCTCCGCGATCAACGCGAACACGGGCGACATCGTCTGGCAGGTGACCTTCGGTGTCACCGACGAACTGCCGGAGGGAAAGCAGAACACCGGCCGCATCAATATGGGCGGCTCGATTGTTACCGCGGGCGGCGTGGTCTTCATCGGCGCAACCAATGACAAGCGTTTTCGCGCATTCGATGAAAAGACGGGCAAAGAACTGTGGGTCACGAAGCTCTCCAACAGTGCGATAGCGGTGCCGATGACGTATGAGGCGAAGGGCAAACAGTACGTCGCGATCACGGCGTCGGGAGGAGGCGGAATCACGGATCCGGATCCTACGAAAAACGAATCGCTGTATGTGTACGCGTTGCCGTAGCATGGGCTTGCCAACGCGTTTGAGGGAGTAATCAGCCGCAGATGACGCGGATGACGCAGATTGATCTGCGTCATCCGCGTCATCTGCGGCTCAACTCCCCGCTGGTTAAATCTTTGTAAAAATCTTCTCCGGCAGGATCTTGTAAATCACGCGCACTTCGCCGGGACGACGGTTGGGGTAAACGTCTTTTCCGGTGTACTTCTTCGACAGCTTATCGATGTGGGAGTCCGCACCGTTCTCCGTAATTTCAACGACCTTTCCCTGCAGGGAGAGATGCCGGTACGGATTGTCGGGGTCCTGGATGCTGAGGGCAACAATCGCATTTCGGCGCATGTTGCGATCCTTGGTGCGGCCCTTCGCGCTGTTGATGACAACGTACTTGCCGTCGTATTCACACCAGACCGGCGTCACCTGCGGCGAACCATCGCTCATGAGAGTCGCCAGCTGAGCGAACGATTTCTTGTGAAACAAGTCAGCGAAGTTTTCGGGAATGGTGCTCATTGTTTCTCGGGCTCCTTTGTTGGCCGCAAGGCCATGTCGAAATTCACGACGGTCTCGCCGTTGGCGGTTACTGTTACATCCTGCGTGATCTCATAGGGCTCTTCGTACTCATAACGCTGGAGGGCTTTGATGTTCCGCGTCATCCGCACGCCTTCGTGCCACATCTTGATCTTGTAGGTTCCGGCAGGGACACCCTCAATCACGAACTGGCCGTCATCACCTGTGACACTGACAAAAGGATGGTCCGCGACGAATACATATCCGTTCATCCACGGATGCCCTGCCTCGCACGTCAAAAACACGATGCCGGGAGTCGTCAAAGGCGATTCGACCGTGGTTCTCTGCCCACGTACAGGCTGCGCGATGTTGAATAGGGTCTTCGATCCCTCGCCGGTGATCTGCTGGCCGTGAACGTTATGCAGAATCGGATCGCTGTTGGTGATATCGATTTTGCCGCCGACTGGAACGATCAACGAGTGCGGCGCATACTGACAGTTCTTCTGGTCGACCAGTAAAGACTCGCGCGAACGGAACTTTTCATCGCTCTTGACGCCGTCCAGGTACACGAACGCGCGTTGCACACCTTTGTCTTTACCGAGTGCGAGACGGGACAACGCCACGCGATCCCCGCACGTGCTCTGGTTTTCTGTGACCGGTTCGAACGTGGCGGGGGGTGCGTCGCCCTGGAAACGAACGACGCCGCGGATGCGTCCGACGGGACCTGCAGGGGCCTGTGTCGCCGCTTTGTCCGCAGCGTCCGAAATTCCTTTTCCCTGCTCGCTGCCGCAGCCACATAGGAACAATGTGGCGGCCAGGAGTACGACTACTTTTCTCATCTTCTTCTTACTGTGGAATCTTATCCGGAGGAAGCGGGTCAGGGATAGGATTGTTCACCGGCGGAAGCGATTGCAAATATGCGAAAATCGCCTTCAGATCGTCATCCGTCATGTTCTTGTACCAATACCACGGCATTGGGGGAAGGATCGCCCGGCCGGTCCCCTGGTGTTTTCCTGTTCGAATAGCTGCAATAAATATCTCGGGCGTCCAGCTTCCAAGCCCTGTGGCCTTGTCGGGCGTTAAATTCATGGCAAAGCTGACGCCCCATGGTCCCGCCCATGCCGTCAAGTTGCTGCTTGCTACAGTACCCCATTTAGCAAAAATGTCTTTTCCACGCATGGGCAGTGAGGCAACTTTGTCTGTCGCAGGATTACCGCTCAATTCCCGGCCCATGTCCGCTTCAGGACCATTCGGTCCTATCTTCTTTGGAGTGTGGCAGTCATTACAGCCGCCGACCAGCGTCAGGTATTTGCCCCGTTCGACGGGAGACTGAGCTGAAGCCGCAGCTGGAGCTGCCGCTGTTTTCGTTTCGGCAGGCGGCGTATTGTTGGCGCAACCGGCCACGAAAGCCACCATTGGTATAAGTCCCACAACTCCGCGCATGAACCGCATAGCCTCTCCTTTATCGTCTGATGTGCAGGGCGTTGATTATGCGTTTAGCCCTTGCGCACGGTCAAGAGCGCAACTTGAAGTACGCGCAAGGTTCTGTTGGATTTGTACGCTGCTGTACTACAATCCCATGGGTTCTAGGAGGAACGTGAATGTCTGACATTCTGCATGCCCTTGCGATTTCCGGGGGCCTTCTTTTACTGGTCGTCATTCTGACCGTTATTGTCAGTATCGTTACCGTCAATCGTGGCGCTGCAGAAATGGCCGGAGGCGGGCATGAACATGGGGCCGTGGCCGTGGCCGTGGCCCATACGGAGTCTGCGCCCGTTGCAGCGAAACCAGCCGCGAAACCGGCTGCACCGGCCCGCGATGAGATCAACGTTCTTCAGATACTCGCCCTCGGTACCGGGTTGTTTGTTCTGGCCGTACTGGGCCTCTTCGCGCTGAGCCTGATCGAACACATGTAGATCCCGAAATAGCCGGGACAGAATTAGCCACAAAAGGCACAAAAGGGAGCGAGAGATCGTTCCCTTTTGTGCCTTTTGTGGCTAATTCCTTAGCTTTTCGCATAGTTATAGATCCGAAGGTATTTACGAAGGGACGGGAAAGGATCCGGCGACGAACGCTGCGCGCTGGTGAAAAGAACCAGAAGGAAATTCTAACGAGTCGGAGTGGTGCCCGAATACGGGACGGACCGTCAAATAGAGAACGGTGAGCAGGATGTACCACGCCGGCCTCCGGAATTCAGCCTGCATTCCGCTTGCTCCCGCAATGACAGCGTCATTAAATTAACCGTGGAGGTCTTTATGGCCTTGAAGGTTCTGACAACTGCCCTAGCGCGTTTGGGAGCCATCCCCCTGCTGTTGTTGCTGCTTCTGCAACCCAGTGCGGTACGGGCGCAGGCTCCAACTCCTCCCCCTCCAGATCAGGCATTTACACCGGACCAGCTCAATAACCTTGTAGCGCCAATCGCTTTATACCCGGATCCGCTTTTGAGCCAGATCCTGGTGGCGGCGACATATCCGCTCGAGGTTGTGCAGGCGTATCAATGGCTGCAAAGAACCCCGGGGCTGACCGGCCCGGCATTGACCGAGGCGGCGCAGCAACAGAATTGGGATGCGAGTATTCAGGCGCTGGTTGTCTTTCCGGATGTCCTGAAGCGTCTGAATGATGACGTCAACTGGACGACCAACCTGGGCAATGCATTTCTGGCACAGCAGCAGGACGTCATGGACGCCGTGCAACGCATGCGGACGAGCGCGCAGCAGGCAGGCAAACTGCAATCGTCACCCCAGGAGACCGTAACCGCAACCAGTCAAAACGGACAGGCCTACGTCGAGATCGAACCGGCAGAGCCCGACGTCATTTACGTCCCCGACTATGATCCTGTTTGGATCTGGGGGCCGGCAGTCTGGTATCCCTATCCCCGATGGCATTGGCCGGCACGCACCATTGTGGCGCCGGGCCTCTTTTTCGGATTCGGCGGACCGATCCGGGTCGGTCTCTTTTTTGGCGCCGGGTGGCATGGATGGGCCGGCTGGGGCTGGCATCCCGGCTGGGGCAACCGCACCATCGTTGTGAATAACACATTCATCCACCAGCACAACTTCAACGCCACACACGTTGAAAAAGTTCACGGCACGGCAGTATGGGTTCACGATCCTTCTCACCGTGCCGGAGTCCCGTACGCGAACACAAAATTGCAGCAGCAATTCCGCGGCAACGTGCGGCAGAACGTGGCACCCCGGGCTATCCCGGAACAGGCGCGCGGGCCGCAGCCGGCGGAACGGTTCGGTAATCGCCAGATTCCGAAAAACGTTCCGCCGGCGCAGAATCGCGGCATGTTCAGCGG
This sequence comes from Terriglobia bacterium, assembly GCA_036496425.1. Lineage (NCBI taxonomy): Bacteria > Pseudomonadati > Acidobacteriota > Terriglobia > Terriglobia bacterium. Next base: position 21,342 of record DASXLG010000344.1, read on the forward strand.
GATACAGAATGGAGGGGCCGCGCGTACTCACGAGGAGCATGGCTTTTCAAGCCTCGGCGCAGCAAGAAGCATGCCGCGCCAGTCCGCCCCGGCGTCAAGACCAGCTCCAGCTCCAAGAGCAGCGCCGGCTCCAAGACCAGCTCCGGCGGCTCGCGGCGGGAGGCGATAAAGACACTATGAGAAAAGAAATCAAAGCCGCAGTGGCAGCGATCGCTCTCACGGCCTTATCCGCTTTTGCTCAGACTTCAGCCCGGTCTTTTGCCACGCCTCAAGAGGCCGCGCAGGCCCTGATCGATGCCACCGAACATAACGATACAGCAGCAATGCTCAGGCTGTTCGGCCCGGAGGGGAAGGATATCGTCGAATCGGGTGATACCGCCGAAGACCAAAGCGGACGTGCGGAATTCGCGCGCCGTGGCCATCAAAAGCTGACGATCGAGATCGAACCGTCCAATTCCAACCGCGCCACGATCATTGTCGGCGCGGAGAACTGGCCCTTCCCTGTTCCATTAATCAAGAAAAACGGGCAATGGCGCTTCGACCCTTCCGAGGGACGTATAACCATCCTCGCCAGGCGCATCGGACGCAATGAATTGACGGCGATTGATGTGTGCCGTGCTTATGTCGAAGCACAACTCGAATACGCCACCCGGGACCGGCTTTCCAGCGGGGTCCTGGAATACGCGCAAAGCATCAAGAGCACTCCGGGAAAGAAAGATGGACTATATTGGGAAGGAGAGTCCGGCACGCTCGTTCCTAAAGCGTTTGCCGACGCCGCTGCAACATTCGCGGCCAGTGCCAAGCCTGTCCCTTATCACGGATATCACTTCCGGATTCTGAAAGCGCAAGGCCCGGATGCCCCCGGCGGCGCAACGGACTACGTCGTCAAAGGGAAAATGATCGGGGGATTCGCCCTGGTGGCCTTCCCGGAGGAATACGGCGTCTCAGGCGTGAAGACGTTCATCGTGAACCACGATGGGATTGTTTTCGAGAAGGATCTGGGTCCGATGACGGGTACGCTGGCGCGGCAGATGACGCGCTTCAATCCCGACAAAACCTGGAAACGGATCGAGGGCGAGTAGGGATCTCACCGCTTTTCGACAGAACCGGACCCGATGATTTGTTTCGTTATGGCCGGAGCGCCGCTGTACCGGATATCGCCCGACCCGGTGATGTTCGCGTCCAACGTCTCGCTGGCATCCAGTTCGGCGTTCCCGCTGCCCATAATGCTGATCGTCGCAGTCTTGCTTTTCAGGCTGCTGCCTCTGTAGGCTCCGGAACCGGCGATCGTGACCTCCTGTACGTCCGCCGCTCCAGCGGCCGACAGGCTGCCGGATCCGGCAACCAGCATTTTCAGCCGGCCGGTATGGATACCTTTAGCATCGGCGGAACCGCTCCCGGCAACCGTGATGTTGTTGAGATCTTTGACGGTGAGTTTGTATACGACATCTTTCGAAGGACTGATGCCGGTTTGGTCCTTTGTGCCCAGCGTCAGCTGGCTGCCGCTGACCTCGGACGTCAGGTAAGGAAGAAGATTGTCGTCGGCGGTAATTGTCAAAGATTCGGTACCGGTTTGATCGATCGTGAGCTGGCCCGTTCCGTTCAACTTCACTTCCGTAAACCCGCTGACGTCTCTGGGCTCGCTGACGACGTTCCCCGATCCGCGGATACCGGACAGACCGCAGCCGGCCGTCAACACCGCACAGAAACCTATCAGCAAAATCGGCATTCTTCGCATATTCAAGAAAAAGATTAGTCACAAAACGGACAAAAAGCACAAGAGGGTGGATCGCCTTTTGTGCTTTTTGCGCCTGACTGATCCTTCCGATCATCTTGACGCGCCGGTGGGCGCGGGGTAGCATTTCGGGTTCACGGACAGAAAAGAAACGTCATAAACAGTTACTCGCCATCGAAGGAGTACTCCAACATGCCCAGAAAGATTGTCGAGACCATTTTACCGACCACCATGGTTGGCTCTTTTCCAAGACCACAGTGGTACAAACATCAACTGCTTGGCCGCGATATTCGAGTCGCGTTCAAGGAAGTCCAACACGAAGAGGCGTATACCGACGCCGTCGCAACCGTTATCCGGGATCAGGAAGAAGCCGGCCTCGACATCGTCACCGACGGCAACATGTGGTACGACGACTACGTCGGCGTGATCGGGTCGTTCTGCTGGTACATGTATGAGCGGATCGGCGGCTTCGAACACGCGCGCGACCCGCATCCTTCGATGGTCAACTCCGGCCCCAGCCAGGGTAAGGAGATTCTCGACGATTGGGGCGGCGTCGTGAACAGCGGCCCCGTATCCCGAGGACCGATCCGTCTCGCCGACCTGTATTCCATTGCCGCCAGGCACTCCACAAAACCGATCAAGGTGTCGGTTGGAGCCGGACCCGCCAACCTTGCCTGGCACGTTTACTTCAAGCACTACAAGAACGCGAAGGAATTGAGCTTCGCGCTGGCGCCGATCTTCAACGCCGAGATGAAAGACCTTGTCAAAGCCGGCGCCAAGTACCTTCAATTCGAAGATCTCGGGGCATGGCTGCCGCTCTTCACAAACGACAAAGACGACTACAAGTGGATCCGGGAAGTCGTCGAACAGTGCTGCGATGGCGTGGACGCGAAAATCGGATGGCACTTCTGCTTCGGCAACGCCTGGGGCAACGACATTCTCAGTGCTTCGTATCCCAACGGGTATGAAACAGTCCTGCCGCACTTCTTCGAGACCAAGGGTATCGATCAGTTCGTGCTCGATTACGCGAACCGCGCAATGGCCGGCGTCGAGTTCCTGAAGAATCTCCCGAAGGACAAAGACGTGCAGGTTGGCGTGTTGGATATCCGCACGAACGCGATCGAGACGCCGCAGAAGGTTGCGGAACGTATCCGGAAAGTCATCGCCGCTGTTCCACCGGATCGCGTGACGTTGAGCACCGACTGCGGTATGAAGCCCCTCGCAAGAATGATCGCAAAAATGAAATTGAGAGCACTCGCTGAAGGCGCGGCGATCGTCCGCAAAGAAGTCATGGGCAAGTAGAAACTAGCAATTAAAGGAGAAATACGTGGCTGATAAGAAGATCATTGCAGTAATTGGTTCGACCGGTTCACAAGGCGGCGGTCTGGCTCGGGCGATTCTGAGCGATCCGAACGGCGGTTTTGCGGTACGCGCAATCACACGCGATCCCGGCAAAGATAAGGGGAAAGCACTCGCCGACAAGGGAGCGGAAGTCGTCAGCGCGAATCTCGACGACGTGGAAAGCCTGAAGAAGGCTTTCGCCGGCGCCTACGGGGTGTACGCGGTCACGAATTTCTGGGAACACTTCTCGGCGGAAAAGGAGAAAGCTCAAGCCAAGAATATCGCCGACGCCGCAAAAGCGGCTGGTGTGAAGCACATCATCTGGTCGACGCTCGAAGATACGCGGAAACTGATGCAGCCCGATGACAAGCGTATGCCGATGCTTCAGGAGAAGTATCGCGTGCCGCACTTCGACGCCAAGGCCGAAGCGAACGCCTATTTTTCAGGTCTGCCGGTCACATACCTTGTAACTTCCTTCTACTGGGACAACATGTACTTGTTCGGACTCGCACCGAAAAAAGGCGATGACGGCGTTTACAGCTGGACGTTCCCGATGGGAGAGGCGAAGCTGTCGGGAATCGCGGCAGAAGATATCGGCAAATGCGCATACGGGATCTTCAAGGGCGGCCAGCAGTACGTTGGGAAAACGGTCGGCATCACTGGAGAAAACCTGACGCTTAACGAAATCAGTGGCAAGGTAGCCAGTGGTCTCGGTATCGGGCCGGTCAAGTACAATGCCGTTGATGCGAATACTTACCGCGGGTTTGGTTTCCCGGGCGCCGATGAAATGGGCAACATGTTCCAGGTCTATCGCGATTTCGAAAAAGAGGTTGTCGCCGCGCGGAGTGCGGATGTCGCCCGTCAATTGAATCCTCAGTTACAGACATTCGATCAGTGGCTCGCGAAGAACAAACCCGCCGTCAGCACGGCTGCGGGTATCGAACCTTCTAAAGCATCGGTGTGATCCAGCTGCGAAAAGCCGAAGATCGCGGCCACGCGGATCGCGGATGGTTGAATGCGAACTTCTCGTTCTCGTTCGCCGACTACCGCGATCCGCGCCACATGGGCTTCCGCGTCCTGCGGGTGCTCAATGACGATCGCATCGCCGCGGGCAAAGGCTTCGGCCCGCACGCGCATCGCGATATGGAAATCGTTACCTATGTCCTCGAGGGCGGCTTGCTGCATCGGGACAGTACCGGCGAACAGCACATCCTCAGGCCGAACGAAGTTCAGACGATGTCCGCCGGAAGCGGCATCATCCACAGTGAGTTCAACGCTTCAGAAACGGAACCGGTGCATTCGATCCAGATCTGGATCGAAACCGCACAGGAAGATCTGCCTCCTTCTTACCAGCAAATCGCTTTCTCCCCCGCGGAACGGCGGGGACGGTTCCGGCTGCTGGCCGGACCGAAGGTGAGCGGGAGCGAACTTGCAACGACCATCAATCAAGACGCGAGTATCTATGCCGCCGAACTCGCGCCCGGCGAAAACTTGAAGCGGCCTCTGACTGCCGGCCGCTATAGCTGGATCCAGGTGCTTCGCGGTAATCTGGAAATGAACGGACATGAATTGAAGGAAGGCGACGGGGCATCGGTGAGCGCTGAACGGGAGTTATCCTTCGAAGGCGCCGGATCCACGGGCTCCGAATTTCTTTTCTTCGATTTGCCGTAACACCAAACCAAGGAGGCACATGAGCAGCGACATCCTTGCCATCCGTCCGCTGGGAATTCCGTGGGAAACGTCAGACCCGTTTCTTTTCTGCATGTATCACAACGATGCGTATCCCGCAGGCAACGAACATCTGGGCCCCGCCGCTTCGCTTTCCGGCCGCAACATCGGTCAGGATTTCGAAGGCAAGGATGGATGGCGGATGTATCACGGCGACATCGTTCCGGGTTTTCCGCAACACCCGCATCGGGGATTCGAAACAGTGACCATCATGCGCCACGGATTCATCGATCACTCCGACTCGCTCGGAGCGACGGCTCGCTTCGGTCCCGGGGACGTGCAGTGGTTGACCGCCGGTAAAGGCATCGTCCATTCGGAGATGTTTCCACTGCTGCGCTCCGACGCCCCCAACCCGCTCGAGCTGTTTCAAATCTGGCTGAATCTTCCCGCCACGGACAAGTTCGTCGAACCGCACTTCGGAATGTTGTGGGATCAGGCCGTCCCTCGGGTCACGGTCCGCGATGCGGCCGGACACGTAACCGAAGTCGTCGTCGTTGCCGGACACATCGGTGATGTCGACGCTCCTCCGCCGCCGCCGAAATCATGGGCCGCGAGGCCGGATACGGATGTCGCCATCTGGACCATCCGGATGGAACCGGGAGCCCGCTTCACGCTGCCTGCGGCACACGGCACTTCGAGCCGGGCGATCTATTTTTTTGCCGGAAGCAAAATTCATGTTGCAGAGCAGGCCGTCTCCAGGAATTCCCGAGTGGTGCTCCGTCCCGACGCTGAAGTTGCCATACAAAACGGCCAGGATGAAGGTCAGTTGTTGCTGTTGCAGGGCAGGCCGATCGCCGAACCCGTCGTGCAGTACGGGCCATTCGTCATGAATTCCCGCACGGACATTCAGCAGGCCTTCGACGATTACCGCAGGACCGGCTTCGGCGGATGGCCATGGGCAAGCGACGGTCCCGTTCTGCCGCGCAGCATGGGCCGATACGCCAAACACGCCGACGGCCGCGAAGAACGCATCGCGTAAAGAAGAAAAATGTTTTTCGAGCGCGAACTCCCCTCCTGTGTCAGGAGGAGAGTTCGCCTCACTTGAGCAGTCCGCTCTTACGTCAGGTTCAGCTGGCGCACCAGAGGATCCCGATCATCCTCATACACCAAGCCGATGAGCCGGTCCCGCGTCTGGCGGCGATAGAGCGAAATTAAGATGAGCGTGACGATCACCTCCGCAAAAAACATTCCGATACGTCCCCAGCTTTGCCCAACCCAACGCTCAAGGTCTGCCATCATGGATGTATAAATCGTAAAACCATACAGGTACGCACCGCCGAGAAACGCGAGATGAGACTTGGCAGGCAGGTACGAGCACGTGAATGGGACCTTATTGAAATTGAAAAAGAGCGCCTCCGTCAGCAGTGCCGCGACGGCCAGGCCGAACAGTAAGCGAAAGGCGGCCTCGACAGGATTCAGAAAGTAAAATTCCAGCGGCACCAGCACGAGATACATTGGAATCACACCGCGCAATAAAACCCAGCGCCGGGTTGCTGCCAGATATTCTCCCGCACCGTATCCTGATGTGATCTGAAACATCCAGTTCGCGCCAAGTTCGTAGGGAAGATTAAAGGTCGCTCGCAGTCCCGAAACGACAAAAAACGACAGAATTAATGGCGCCTCAAGCAACCCCGTTCGTGAAATTGCGAGCGTCAGGTGCGAATCTCGCCTCAGCACAAACAACGACGACAGTATCAATGCCAGCCCGATTCCGCTGTACATCGCAATAAAGAGGCGATGTTTCGCGCTTCGGCCAAATATCTTCCCGATGAAATAAAAGGAGGCTCGCTGAAACGCATGGCGCAGGAGGAGAACGTTCAGGAGTGAGGCGGCGGCACGTTCGTGCCAGGGCTGCAAGAAGGTTTCGGATTCCACCCCTTCAAGAATCTTTTTCGAATATCGCCGGTAGCTGACAAGGTACGTCAGGAGGAATACGAGACCGGCGGCGAGCATGGCCTCGACAGCCGTTCGCGCCCAGATCGTCGATGAGCCGATAAGGGTGCCCTCCGGATTCAAAACCTCATAAATGCCCTGAAACCAGAACAATGGGATGAAGTCGAGAACCCTGCTCTTGCTTTCAGCCAGCAGCTGCATATTCGCCGATATGCCGGGCGTGATCAGCAGGATGGTTACCAGAATCGTCATCGAGACCATTTGAATCCACGGCGAGATCCGGCGAAACATCGACGGGCTCATCAGGTTGATCAGCACGCCTTGCAGGCCGGCGAAAAACAGGGCCGTGAATATGGAAGCACCCAGAACTGCCGAGGCATGGGCAATCAATGCGGGAAAGAAAATGCTCCACTTGTTGTCCCGCACGACAAATGCATACGGGACCATGACGGACGAAAACACGTTGATCGCGATACCGAACAACAGCAGGAATCCGCAGAGTGAAATCACCTTGGCTGCGAAAAATTCCCGGAGTGAAATCGGCAGCGTCGTCAGGATCAGGTAGTCGCGGCGATCCGGAAACAGCGAATCCCATTTGAACGTCATCACGAAGCCCATCACGGTCATCGCATAACAAATGAAGACGTACCTATCCCCGGATCTGAGCCACTGCCGCGTCAACTCCGACCGGATCAACGGATGATCGAAAATCATGAACAACGAGAGAATCGCTCCCGGCAACGCCAGCATCGCGACCAGTTGCACGACATTCGCGCGCTCGTCGGCATCCGGCGTCAGAGAGTCTTTATCGAAGAATCGCTCGAAGAAATGAACGACCAGAGTCCTGAAGCGTTCAGGCAACTCCGCGGCGAATGGCTTCTGCAATGTCTTTCGCAACCAATTCCATATCTTCATGCTGCACCAACTGGGTAAAAATCTCCTCGAGCGACGGCAGATGCATGAGATCGCGAAGATGCCCGACGGTGTCTTCCGCCTTGATCTGACCGCCATAGATGATGATCACCTTCGAGCAGATGCGTTCAACGACTTCGAGGACGTGCGAAATGTAGAGAACAATCTTTCCACGAGACGCGAGTTCCGCCACCAGGTGCTTGAAAAGGAGCGCCGATGAAACATCCAGGCCGGATAACGGTTCGTCGAAGATGAGGATGTCCGGATCGTGCAGCAGCGCAGCGGAAATGAGCACGCGTTGCTTCATGCCCTTCGAATAGGAAGCCAGGGGCGCATGGCGATGCAAATGAAGGGAGAAGAGTTTCAACAGGTCTGTTGCCTTTTCATTGACGACGCGCTCAGGAAGTTCGCGAAGCCTGCCCATCAGCTGCAGGTATTCCATACCGCTCAATGACGGATAAACGTGGGCCTCTTCAGGAACATATCCGAGAATGCGTTTGAAGCCGATAAGGTCCCGGCGGATATCGGCTCCGTCGAGCAAGATCTCGCCTTGAGACGGCTCGACAAGGCCGGCGAGCATCTTCACTGTGGTCGATTTGCCGGAGCCGTTCGGGCCGAGATAGCCGGTGATCTCCCCGGACTTGACACTGAAATTGACGTCATTAACGACGGCAACCCTGCGATAACGCTTGGTCAGTTTGCGCACTTCGAGCGTCGGCATCCGATAATCCTTTCTTGAGGCTGCTCCCTATCGGGCTTGCGCTTCGTCTCTTGAGGCTGCTCCCTATCGGGCTTGCGCTTCGCCTCTTGAGGCTGCTCCCTATCGGGCTTGCGCTTCGCGACTTATGCGGACAATTTCACCCACAAACGGACGGTTGGACGCAGTTTCGTGATCACCAGTGAGGCAACAACTGCCAGGCTGCCCAGTGCAATGGAAAAGAAGCCGGACGTCATGACGAATTGATCCATGGGAATCGAGACTCCGCCTCGCACGAGAAGAGTCAGCACAGGCCCCAGCACGAGAAGGTTTATGGAAACAATAATGGGAATGAGCGTCAGATCGATGATTCCGACCAGCGGATGATCCACATCGAGCGGCCCCATGACTTCCCGCCGCCGCTCGCGCAAAACGGAACATAGCAGGTCGCGTCCTGCGGAGACCCAGAACGTCACGAGGAAGGCAACTTCGCCTTTTTCCAGCGCGTCGTGGCAGCAATCGCGGAAAAGCTGCTTCATCTCCGGAGCGAACCGCACCCGGAATCGGAAGGGATACAAGGACAACAGCGCGCTATAAACACGTTCGGCATACTGGACGCTCAAATTCATATCTACTCCCCGTTAGGCGTGCTTCAACTTTCGGATGACTTTTGTCGATCGAGCTGCGCGCACAAGACCCGCGAGCCGTTCGGTTTCCGCCGCAAGAACGCGGCCGCCGAAATTCGTTAAACGGTAGTAACGCCGGCGCGTATCATCCATCTCCGGATCCGGCCGGTCAGCGGATTCCTCAATCAGTCCCTCTTCGAGCAGCCGGCTGATCGCTCCGTATAGTGTGCCCGGCCCGAGTCGAACGCTTCCGCCGCTCCTGCGCGACACTTCCTGCATTATGGCGTAGCCATGGGTTTCTCCGTCCGCAAGCGCAATCAAGATATGAAACACAGCCGGCGTCAACGGCAACAAACTGTCCGCCGGCGGTTCTGTGACTTTTCCACGTACAGTCATGTTCTGTCCTTTAGCGATATAACGTATGCCGACATAGTCATACCTTACGCGCCCGGTTGTCAAGAGGTTTTGAAAAAAGCCAGCGGGCTACCTGTGTGTGACCTTCCATTCTCTGCACTGAATCATGCTTCCTCGCCGGCCTCCCGTAGATTTTCGGACTCAAAACCCGCCACGTCGAGATGCAAGTGATTGACACGACGAACACTTGCTCTGGATTTGCCGCGTGGCAGCCGGTGTGCAAGAACGGCGGGGAGGAAAGTGGTAATGAGAACATCAGGAGCGGCAGCGCTGATCATCATCCTGGCCGGAATGCTTGCCGGGCAGGAGCCCGGTTTCCAGCAACGGCACCCCCGATATCGGATCGAAATCGGGGATGTGGTGGCTTTCACATTCACGTTCACTCCGGACTACAATCAGACAGTCACGGTCCAGCCCGACGGCTACATTACTCTCCGCGAGGCCGGCGACATTCAGGTTCTCGATAAAACAACGCAGGAAGTCGTCGACATCGTCCGCTCGGCCTACGGCAAAGTACTCCACGAACCCGAGATCACTATAGAGCTTAAGGATTTCGAGAAGCCCTACTTTGTAGTCGGCGGTGAAGTGCAGCATCCCGGCAAATTCGACCTGCGCGGCGACACCACTGTCGTTCAGGCCGTGACCCTGGCCGGCGGACTTAACGACCGCGCGCTGAACTCGCAGATCTTACTGTTCAGACGCGTATCCAAGGATCTGGTCGAAGTAAAAAAAGTCGATATGAAGCATATGGTCAACAGCGGAAACCTGTCCGAAGACATGCATCTGCAGCCGGGCGACATGATTCTGGTCCCCCGCAACAAGATGTCGAAAATCAGCCGCTTCATACCCTTCCCCAGTCTCGGGATGTACTTCAGCCCTTCGATTCCTTGAGCAAAAAGGAGAATACGTATGAAGCAGCTACCAGTCTCATCATTATCGACAGTAAAACCTCCAACCGCGCGCGACTGTGCGGCAGTCGGTTTCCGGCATGTGCACCTCATGGCGTGGTCTTTCATCTTCATCTTCGGTGGCGTCGTGCTCGCCACGATGCTAATGCCGCGGCAATACGAAGCTGAATTCAAGATATTGGTAAAAAACGAACGCGCCGACCCCCTCGTCACTACGGATAAAGACCATTCGGCGGCGGCCCCCGAGGTGACGGAACAGGATCTGAACTCCGAAGCCGAACTGCTCAAGAGCCGGGATCTTCTCGAGAAAGTTGCTGTGGCGGCGGGCACGTCTTCAGCCGAGGAAGCGGCATTGTACCGGGCCACGCTGGACCTGGAGAAAAAGGTAATCGTTGAACCGATCAAGAAAACAAAACTGATCCGGGTAACGTACCGCTCGACCAGTCCCGACCGGGCCCGCAGTACCCTTCAGATTCTAAGCCGGCTGTATTTCGAGAAGCATCTCGAGGTCCATCGTGTGGCCGGCGCGGCCGGCTTCTTCCAGGCACAGACCGAGCAATACAACAGGCAACTCCACGACACCCAGGCGGCAATGTCGCAGTTTGCGGCGGACACCGGCGTTGTTGAGGCGCCGCTCGCCAAAGAAATTACCGTACGGAAGCTGAATGAGTCTGAAGCGGACGTGAAGCAGACCCGCGCCGCCATAGCAGAGACGGAACAACGCATCGCAGCTCTCGAAAACGAGGAGGCGGCCACCGGTCCGCGCCTGACAACTCAGGTTCGCACGGCAACCAATCCTTACTTGATGCAGCAGCTCAAAACGACCCTTCTGAGCCTGGAGCTGAAACGCACGGAGCTGTTGACCAGGTTTTCACCCGGCTATCGGACAGTCCAGGAGGTGGAAACCCAGATCTCGCAGGCTCGCGAAGCTCTGTCAAATGCCGAAAACAATCCGGTTCGTGAGGAAACTACCGACCGTGACGCCACTCACGAGTGGCTGAAATCGGAATTGGCAAAATCTCACGCGGATCTCCAGGGCTTGCAGGCCAAGGTCGCGGCCACCACGCAGATTGTCGAATCCTACCGCGAGCAGGCCCGCAAGCTGAACGACGCAGACATCGCCGAGCAGGAGCTTGCTCGTAAACAAAAGACCGCCGAAGAAAACTACCTTTTGTATTCACACAAGCAGGAGGAGGCACGCATTTCAGATGCGCTGGACCGTCAACGCATCGTAAACGTCTCGATCGCAGAACCTCCAATGCCGCCGCAATCGCCCGCCGGTCCCTCGAGGCTTTTGAATCTGGGATTGGGCCTTTTGCTGTCCATCCTGGCGAGCCTGACGATTGCGATTGCCGCCGACTGTCTGGATCGTTCGTTCCGGACTCCACGTGAAGTCGAAATCTTATTGAACGTTCCCGTTCTGGCGGCATTACCGGCCGAATGCGGAGCAGGAGAATACATATGAGCAACGAAATCGATGTTTTCCCAACCTATAAACAGGCGTTTTTACTCAAGGTAAAGCATGCCGGATCTGCGCTGCCTGCGGCAAAGGTGCGCGACCGCCTCAGGCAGCAGAGGGCTCACCGGGAGCTGGTCCATCTCGTGCAGCGCCTGTTTCTCAACGGCCCCCAGAGCCCGCAGGCCGTGGTCTTTTCCGCCGCCGAGTCCGGAAGCGGCTGCACGTTTGTGTGCACCCGGACGGCGGCCATCCTTGCCAGTCAGCTGGAAGAGCCGGTGTGCGTGGTGGATGCGAACTTCTGGTCGTCCGGCATCGGGCAACAATTTGCATTCGAGGACGGCGCCAACACCACCCAGTACGCGGAATGGACGCTGATGCCGGTCGGAATGAATTACTCCGATGCAAAGACGTCCAACTTGTGGCTGGCTTCCTGCAAATCTGCGATGACGGACCGTCGCCGCCTGGTGAACCTGGAGCACTTTCAAACACTCATCGAGGATCTGCGAAAAGATTTCAATTACATCCTCGTCGATGCCCCGCCCCTGGCCGAGAGCTCCGAGGCTGCAGGGTTCGCCCGAGCAACGGATGGTCTCGTGCTGGTGTTGCAAGCCCACGACACACGCCGTGAGGTCGCACAGCGGGCAAAAGAACTGCTCGACGCCGGAAGCATTCCCGTTCTCGGCGCCGTTCTGAACAAGCGCACATACCCGATTCCAGAATTCATCTACCGGAGGTTGTAACAATGAAAGTCTCTTTCATGGATTTGAAAAAAGAACACGATGCGATACGAGGCGCGCTGCTCGACAGGTGGGCAACAATCCTGGACAGCTCCGCGTTCATCGGCGGAGCCCCCGTCGAACGATTCGAACAGGCGTTTGCGGATTTCTGCGGCGTTCGCCACGGCGCCGCGGTCGGCAACGGCACCGACGCATTGACCCTGGCGCTGACTGCATCGGGTATAGGTTCAGGCGATGAGGTTATCCTGCCGGCAAACAGCTTCGTAGCCACGGCCGAAGCCGTGGTGCACGCCGGTGCAATTCCCGTATTCGCCGATATCAATCGGCTCACCTATACGATCGACGTCGACCGGATTGAAAACCTCATCACTTCCCGAACGCGGGCGCTTATCCCCGTTCACTTGTACGGCCAACCGGCGGATATGGACCCGATTGTCGAGATCGCACGCCGCCGCGGGCTTCGCATCATCGAAGACTGCGCCCAGGCTCATGGCGCCCGTTATCACGGCCACAGAGTCGGATCCTTTGGAGACGCCGCATGCTTCAGCTTTTATCCGGCCAAAAATCTGGGTGCCTGTGGCGACGGCGGCGCTGTCGTGACGAACGATCCGGAGATAGCGGAAAGCCTTCGCAAACTGCGGGATCACGGCGGTCTTCGTAAATACGAGCATGACGTCATCGGTTACAACAGCCGTCTGGATGCCATGCAGGCGGCTGCCCTTGAACTCAAATTGAAGGGCCTGGATGCGAGAAACGCACTGAGGCGCAAACACGCCGCGGCTTATCGCGAGCTTCTTTCCGGCATCGATGGCGTAGTGACGCCGTTCGAGCCTGAAGGCTTCGAAGGTGTCTATCACCTCTATGTAATGCGCATAGAACGCGGAAGCCGGGACATGCTGCAGAAATTCCTCACCAAAAGCGACGTGCAAACCGGGATTCACTACCCGCAGCCGATTCACCGCACTCCGGCATTCGCGTCGTTCAGCGGTGCAACCTGCCCTGTCGCAGAAAAGTATTCGACGGAGATTTTGTCACTCCCGATGTACCCCGGCCTCGAGCGGCAACAACTGGAGCATGTCGCTTCTCTGGTCGGGAAATACGTCGAGTCTGAAACCCGAGAAGTGGCCGGAAGGAGTCAGCGATGATCAATATAGGTCTGATTGGCTGCGGATATTGGGGGCCGAACCTCATCCGGAATTTCACAAAACTCCGCGAATGCCGGATCGAGGCAATCGCGGATCAAAGGCAGGACCGGCTCGAAGCCGTGCTGCACCTCAATCCCGCGATGCGGGCGACAACCTCGGCCAGCGAACTCATCGAATCCAAATCCATCGATGCAGTTGTGATTGCCACTCCGATTTCAACTCACTTCGACCTTGCAAAAGCGTGCCTGCTCAACGGCAAGCACGTGTTCATCGAAAAGCCCCTGGCCCGGACAAGCAAGCAGGCGCATGAACTGGTCCGGCTTGCCGAGGCCGCGAAGCGGGTCCTGATGGTGGATCACACTTTCATCTATTCAGGAGCCGTGCAGAAGCTTCGCAGCCTGATCGATTCGGGGGAACTTGGCGAGATCTTTTATTACGACTCCGTGCGGCTCAACCTGGGTTTGTTTCAGCCGGACGTCAACGTGTTGTGGGACCTCGCACCTCACGATTTCTCCCTGCTTGCATATCTGATCAAGAAAAGGCCTGTGCGCGTCACCGCATCCGGAAGCTCTCCGGTCCGGTGGCATGACTGGCGGCGCGAAAGTATCGCGTACGTCACCGTCGAGCTGGAGGCCAACGCGATCGCGAACTTTCACCTGAACTGGCTCTCTCCAGTGAAACTCCGCCGGACGCTGATCGGAGGCAGCCGGAAGATGGTGGTCTATGACCATCTCGATGTCGAGAACCAGGTCAAGATCTTCGATAAGGGCGTCGATCTTCTCGATAACGACGAAGAACGATACAAAGTTCTCGTGCAATACCGTACAGGCGACCTCCTCGTCCCCAAAGTGGATCAGACCGAGCCGCTGGAAATCGCGTGCCGTCATTTCATCGAGTGCATTCAAACCGGAGCAACACCCCTTACAGATGGCGTCGCCGGAACAGAGGTCGTCGAACTGTTGGAAGCAGCTGAAGACTCCATGAAGAAAGAAAGGATCGGAACACAGATATGGCAACCGGAAGCAATAAGAATACCTGTGCCTGCCGGCGCATAGCGCCTGACGTCCGGGTCGGATCCGGCGTCAAGATCTACGACTTCGTGAATCTGTATGGCTGCACGATCGGCGATCGAACAAAGATTGGAACATTTGTCGAAATTCAGAAGGGCGCGACTGTCGGGCCTGACTGCAAGATCTCCAGCCACACCTTCATCTGTGAGGGCGTGACCATCGAGGACCGCGTATTCGTTGGACACAACGTTGTCTTTATCAATGACCGGTATCCACGCGCGACAACTCCGGACGGGGCGATGCAAACCGACTCGGACTGGAAAGTTCAAAACACGCTCGTCCGAAGCGGAGCTTCCATTGGAAGCGGCAGCGTCATCCTGTGCAACGTGACGATCGGACAGAATGCAATCGTAGGCGCCGGAAGCGTCGTCACCAAAGACGTGCCTGCAAACGCCATCGTTGCGGGTGTTCCCGCTCGACTGGTGCGATATGTCAACGAATCCTGCCTGAAAAACCCAGAGAAACTGAAAGAAGCCGCATAAGGAAAACACAACATGAGGAGTGGAGGTTCTGCATTTCCCGCGTGGAAGCGTGGGATGGACATTCTGCTGTCTTCGCTTGGACTCGTTTTGCTCTCTCCGGTTTTGCTGGCCGTCACAGTGATCATAAGAATCGTTTCACCGGGGCCGGCGTTTTTGAAACAAGAACGGATCGGGCTCTACAAAAAGCCGTTCCGGCTGTGGAAATTCCGAACAATGCGGGTCGGGGCGGACTCCGCTGCCCATCAGAATCACCTGCGGGACCTGATTGCATCGAATACGCCGATGGTCAAACTCGACGCCGCCAGCGACCCGCGCGTCTTTCCTTTCGGAAAACTTTTGCGGCGCACGTGCCTGGATGAACTGCCCCAGTTGATCAACGTTTTCCGCGGCGAGATGAGCCTGGTGGGACCGCGCCCCTGCATGCCGTATGAAGTGCAGCACTACCAGGAATGGCAGAAAAAGCGCTTTCAGGCGATGCCCGGTATGACCGGCCTGTGGCAGGTCAGCGGAAAAAACAAAACGACGTTCACGGAAATGGTCCGGCTCGACATTGCTTACCTGGAAAGCGTGTCCTTCCCGCTGGATCTGAAAATAATCTGCAGAACCATCCCGGCCATCGCTTCCGATCCCTTGTGGGCAGCTGCCGTGAGGAGGAAAGCGAATGCCCAATAATCGCTATCTCCTCATTACCGCTGCCAGGAACGAGGAAGCCTACATCCGCAAGACGCTCGAGTCCGTCGTCAGCCAGACGCAATGGCCGGTCCGCTGGTTGATCGTCAGTGATGGTTCCACGGATCGCACGGATGAATTGGTTCTGGAGTTCGCCCTGCGTTACGACTTCATCCAGTTGCTCCACCTTGAAAACGGCAGCACGCGTTCATTCTCGAGCAAAGCATTTGCGCTGAATGCCGGCTACGATGCAATCAAGCACCTTGCATTTGATTGGCTGGGCTTTCTCGACGCCGACATTTCCCTCCCCGCCAACTACTACGAAGTATTGATGACGATGTTCAATACGCAGCCCGACCTGGGTTTGGCCGGAGGTACGATCGTCGAAAACCGCAATGGACAGTGGGAGGTTCGTGCGAGTCATTCGCTGACCGACGTTGGCGGACAGATGCAGCTATTCAGGCGCAAGTGCTACGACGACGTAGGGCAGTTTGTTCCCCTGCAGTGGGGCGGAGAGGATACCGTCGCGAATTTCCTGGCGCGCAGGCGGGGCTGGCAGGTGCATGTGTTCCACGACCTTCGCGTCTGCCATCACCGCCAAACAGGGACGGAGGGCGCCACTGTCTGCCGCGCAAGGTTCCGCAACGGCCTGTGTGATTACTACCTCGGGTATCACCCCATATTTGAACTTGCGAAATGCTTTCGCAGGCTGTTCGAACCCCCTTGGGGAATCGGAAGCCTGCTTCGCTTTTGCGGCTATACCTGGCCGGTCCTTCTCCAGCAGAAACCGTCGATGTCTGCCGATTTCGTGCGCTATATCAGGCGCCGCCAGATCCAGAAACTGCTGCTGCGCGCCGGAGGAGATGCATGAACGTCACCCGCATCAATCCCCTGGAAGATCGGCGATGGAGCCTGTTGGTTCAGACGCATCCCCAAGCCTCGGTCTTTCACACACCGGCCTGGCTGGAATCGCTGCGGCGGACATACCGGTACGAACCTGTGGCTTATGTCCTGGAAGACAGCGGACATCTTTTCGCTGGAATCCCCTTCTGCTCGGTGAGCAGCGTGTTCACGGGCAGCCGTCTCGTGTCGCTGCCGTTTTCCGATCATTGCCAGCCCCTGGTTGCCGATGCCGCTCAATTCGAAATGCTGTTGGCTGCCGCGGAACGTGACGCCACGCGCCAAAGCCTGAAGTATTTGGAAGTCCGGCCACTGCCGGCCGGCTTGAACATGGAAACCATAGGAGCGCTGGGTCCAAACAATGCCGTGGTTGTTCACAAGCTGGACATCAGCCGGACCGAAGAGCAGTTGCTCGCGAGTTTTCATTCCGATTGCATCCGCCGCAAAATCGGAAAAGCCGATCGGGAGCATCTGCATTACGAAGAAGGCAGGTCTGAAAAGCTGCTCCTGCAGTTCTACTCCATGCTTCTCATGACCCGCCGCCGGCATGGACTCCCGCCTCAGCCGATGAAATGGTTCCGGAATCTGATGGAGTGCTTCGGCGAGAACTTGAAGATCTGCCTGGCATCGAAGGACGGAACGGCCATTGCCAGCATTCTCACACTCTCGTTCAACAAAACGCTCGTATACAAGTACGGCTGTTCCGATCCCCGTTACAACTCCGCCGCCGGCTCTGTCTTTCTGCTTTGGCAGGCTATCCGGCGCGCCAAAGCAGCCGGACTGACTGAAATGGACATGGGACGCAGCGACTACAGCACTCCAGGTCTCATTACTTTCAAGGATCGCTGGGGGGCGGCGCAGATACCGGTCAACTACTTCAGATCCGGCCCCAGGCGCAGGACGGCGACCGCCCCGAAATCCAAAATGAATGCGGCGGCGAAACGGCTGCTGACGATTGTTCCGGATTCGATGTTCAGCGCGTTGGGAGGATTACTTTACCGCCATGTCGGCTAATGTTCTCAGAGATCACTACCTGTGTCCGCAGAGTTACATTCTCGACATACCGTTCGATGCGGATCAGGTCATCGACAATTTGCGTATGGAACGGTACGCCAGTACAAAGCCAGGCTCCAGCCTTTGCCATCAGATAGCACGAAAGATTTACTACGGCCTTCGTCCGCTGATGGGTGTCGGCATTCGCAAGCATATTCAAAGAGCCTATTTGAACGGATGGAAGGATCTGACCTTTCCACATTGGCCTGTCGACCGGACCGTGGAGTCCATCCTTGAAAGCCTGGTGATGCTCTCCATCGAAACCGGAAGCCTGAAGGCAATGCCTTTTGCCTGGTTCTGGCCTTGGGGCTCTTCGGGCTGCCTCATCATGACGCACGACATCGAGACAGCCACCGGCCGCGACTTTGCCCCGAAACTTGCCGATATCGATGCGTCGTTTGGATTCACGCCTTCTTTCCAGGTCGTTCCCGAAGAGCGTTACGAGGTCACTGAAGACTTTCTGGATTCTCTAAGGGCAAGACGGTGTGAGATCAACCTGCACGGACTCAACCATGACGACCGCTTGTTCGAAAACAGACAAGCCTTCCGCCATCGTGCGGCGAAGATCAACGGCTACGCCCGGCGGTATGGGGCAGCCGGTTTCCGATCGCCAGTGCTGTACAGGGTTCTCGACTGGTTCGATGAATTCGATTTCTCCTATGACATGTCCGTCCCCAACTGCGGGCATCTCGATCCGCAACGCGGCGGGTGCTGTACGGTGATGCCATATTTCATCGGCAACATACTCGAACTACCGCTGACCATGTCTCAGGACTATTCCATCTTTCATTTCCTCCGGCAGCATTCGATCGATCTATGGAAGCGGCAGATCGACCTTGTTCTTGAAAAACACGGCCTCATCAGCTTCAACGTGCATCCTGATTACATCATCGAGGAGCCCTACCTCAGTCTCTATCACAAGCTGCTGGAGCATTTGGCCAGGGTGCGCGAAGAGCGCAATGTCTGGAGTGCTTTTCCCAACCAGGTGAATCAGTGGTGGAGAGAGCGGCGCAACCGCCCCGAAGTCAATGCGCGCGCCCGGATCGAAAAGGGCCGCCTCGTTTATGAGATTGCCGGTTCTGCAGATTTAGGCCTAAGGAGCGCAGAATGGCAGACCTTCGCCCAGCACGCCGCTTGAACACGAAAAGCATGCACATCTGCATGATTACGCACTCGATTTACGAGGAAGACTATCGGGTGCTGCGATACGCCGAATCTCTTGTCCGTCGCGGCGACACCGTCGAGGTCTTCTCATTGCGCTGGCGGCCCCAGCTTGCACATGAAGAAGTGATCGCCGGAGTCAAGGTCCACCGCATACAGGACCGCTTCACGAAGAATGAAATCAGCAAAGCCCGGCTGGTTGGGCCGCTTCTGAAGTTCTTCATGCGTGCAGCATGGCAGGTGACCAGGCGACATTGGCGAAGGCCGTACGACATTGTTCACGTGCATAACATTCCGGATTTCCTGGTCTTTGCCGCGGCTTATCCAAAGCTTTCAGGCGCCAAGATAATCCTGGATGTACACGATATCGTACCGGAGTTCTTTGCAACGAGGTTCAACGCGCCGCTGGATTCCTTTACGGTTCAATGTCTGAAGTTGATGGAGCGAGTCAGCGGATGGTTTGCAGATCACGTCATCCTCTCCAATCATTTATGGTTGGAGAAATACGCCTCGCGCACTGCGCCGAAAGGCAAATGCTCGGTTTTCATCAATAACGTCGACCGGACGATATTCAGGCCTTCACAGCATGCCCATGGTGAGAACCCCATAGTTATCTTTCCAGGCGGCCTCCAGTATCACCAGGGGCTGGATATTGCCATTCGGGCATTTGCAAAACTGCTGCAGCGGATGCCGGGGGCGGAATTTCACATTTACGGCGACGGCCCGATGAAGGATCCGTGGATCGCCCTCGCGAAAGAACTCAGGCTTGATGGCCATGTTGTATTTCATGAACCGCTGAAGCTGAAAGAAATCGCGAAAGTCATGTCCCAGGCGGACCTCGGCGTCGTACCGAAGCGTGCCGACAGCTTCGGAAACGAGGCGTACAGCACAAAGATCATGGAATTCATGGCCGCCGGCATACCCGTCGTCGCCGCCAGCACCAGGATCGATCGTTATTATTTCGACGATTCCCTCCTCCGGTTCTTTCCACCGGGAAATGCCGATGCGATGGCGGAAGCCATGCACGCGGTGCTCAGTGATCGTGAGCTACAGCACCGGCTGGTGTCCAATGGGTCCGAGTACGCCGCCCGAAACGACTGGGAGTCCCGAAAGGCCGAATACCTCGATCTTGTCGATTCGCTGCGCGCGGCGTGATGGGCGATGAATATTACACTCGATCGCCAACTCACATTGTCCGTTTTCCGCTGGTTCCAACCCGCCGCCTCACAGCGCTGCGTCCCTCTGCTCATGTATCACAGCATCGCAGAGGAAGAGGAACACATTTCACCCTACTACCGGCTCGCAACAGCGCCTCAACGCTTCGCCGAACAGATGCAATGGCTGAAGGAGGCGGGCTACGCCGGAGTGTCCCTCGACGAAGCCCTGCAAACTCTTGATGTTCTAACGCCGAAACCCCGCCAGACCGTGGGAATCACCTTCGATGACGGTTATCGAAATTTCTATACCTCGGCCTGGCCGATCCTTCGCCAATCTGGTTTCACCGCGACCATGTATCTGCCGACCGGTTTCATCGGCTCGAAAGGCAAATCATTGCTGGAACGGGCATCCCTGACCTGGCCTGAAATCCGCGAATTGCACTACCAGGGCATTCGCTTCGGCTCGCACACCGTCAGCCATCCCATGTTGCACGATGTATCGACCCGTAAACTCGAAACGGAGCTGAGCGCCTCCAAGCAGTCGATCGAGGACGAATTGGGATACGAGGTAACGGGCTTCGCATATCCATACGCATTTCCCCAGGAAGATCGGGCATTCGCGAATCTCCTGACGGATCATCTGCGCCAATCCGGATATGAAACTTGCGTCACCACCATGGTCGGACGGGTACACGCCGGCGACGACCGTTTGCTTCTCAAACGGCTGCCGGTGAATTCCTGTGATGACCGCGAGCTGTTTCTGGCGAAGCTGCGAGGGTGCTATGACTGGGTTGGTTGTGCCCAGGGCATGATCCGTCGCGTAAAACGCTTTGTAAGGACGGGCAAAATATAAGAATTCTTTCGACGAAATCGCGGTCAATCCAACGATTCCACGGGGTAGCCGAGTTCGCGCCAGGTTGAAAGACCGCCCTCAAGCGGTCTAACTGAAATTAAGCCCCTTTTTCTGAGCTCCGCGGCGACTTTGGCGCTCGTGGCTTCATTGGGGCAGGAACAGTAGAGAACGATGTCTCCGGTGCGTTTCATGTGTTCAAAGTCGATCTCGGCAAAATCCGGCAACATGTGAAATGCCCCGGGAATACGGACGCGATCGATGCCGCGATCGAGTTGGTTCCGGAGATCAACGATGGTGACGGGCCCCCCTTCATCCAATTTCGTCTTCAGCTCATCCGCCGTGATACGCGCGCCACGCAGCGCCCCCAGGAACTGACGCCGCTGAACGTACTTCACGCCGACGTACAGCGCCAAGCCTGCCACAATGACGGCTAAGAGCGAACCTCCAAGCCCGGAAAGACGGACGGCCAGTTCGATCTGCCTGCTGAAAACCCATCCTAACGAAACATAGAATGCCACCCAGGCCAGCAAGCCGAGGCCGTCGAATAGAAAAAATCGTACCGGTGGAATACGAATCATGCCCGAAAGAGGGACTGCTGCCGCATTGAGCCCCGGAACAAACTTCACGAAAAGAAGACTCCAGACTCCATTTTGTGCAAACGTATCCTCCGCCCGCCGGACGCAGTGATCCGGCTCAAGTGAAATACGGCACATCAGATTGAGTACCGATCGGCCATAGCGGCGGCCGAGCTGATACCAGATCACATCCGCTAAAATCGATCCGGCGAACGACGCCACGACTGCGCCTGTAATCGAAAACTGACCGGAGCGCGACAGCGCCCCTACTCCAATCAAGACCGGCACAGCGGGAAGAGGCAAACCCAGATGCTCAATGAAAGTGGCGCCGAAGATCAATGCATAGCCGTACCGTGCCACAAGATTCAACAGATCCTGCATGACGGCATAGTAGCAGGCCACAACCAAATCAAGCTTTGGAACGAATCATTTCACTGGACGGGGCGAACGTGTATGTTGTCCCCATGGGCGAAGATTCGGCCAGCGATCTTACAGGCCACACCGTTTCGAATTACCGCATTACCGGGAAACTGGGCGGCGGCGGGATGGGTTTGGTTTATAAAGCCGAGGACATCCGGCTTCAGCGTTACGTCGCGCTGAAGTTCGTGTCGGCGGAACTTGCTGCCGACCCCGAAGCCTTGAACCGTTTCCGCCGTGAAGCGCGCGCGGCGTCTGCGCTGAATCATCCGAATATCTGCAATTTACGACATCGAGGAACAGAAGCCGCCGCCGAATTCACCAGGCTGCTGGCGCATCCCGGCCCGGCCGCGGGAGATCCGGTCGATGCCGCAGCCCGACGGCAGCTGGCGCACGCGCCCGTCTCCAGTAACCGATCCGCAACCCAACTGATCGACTGGGGGCTCATCCTTGCGTAAAACGCTTTATAAGTACCGGTAGATCCAATCCCCCGCTACGGCCGTTGCTTTAATCGGTACCTTTCGCCAGATCCGCTTCATCAGCTTTGCTGTGAGACTCGCGGACTGTTTTCCAGTCTCGAACTCCGGTGGCTTTGGGTAGTAATAGCGATATAGCCAGGTTTGCCGTGAGCTCCATTTACGCTTGAAATCGGCCAGTCCCTGGCAGCCGTCCGGCACTTCGCCCAGATCGAAGTAACGATACCCCTCCTTGCACGCATCGTGAACCGCGCGCCACTGAATCACATCGTTCGGACTCAAGGTGGTGTATTTCCGGCTTGCTCCGTTGAATGCGTAAAAGAATGTCGATCCGAAAGGCAGGAATATCGAGCCAGCCAGTAGTCTGGCCGGCTCGTGACCGGTAAGTTCTGCCAGCAATAACCGCAAAAATCCGCGCGGCCGCATCAGATCCCAGGCAGCCTGAAAGAAACGATAGGGTCTGGGAGGGACAACGTGCCACCGCATGGTCTCCAGATAGAGTTCGTACCACGCCCGCAGGTCACTCTCCGATTCTGACTCTCGAACTCTCAAGTTGAGCGTTGAAGCCTTGTTCACGGTAGACCGGATGCGTGCATGGCTTCGGGAACTGCCGAGACGAAGGTCTTCGACGCGATCGGGCAGCTCCAGAACATAATGTTGTCTCCAGCGGCCTCCCATGACGTCATCCACAATCCCATCGAGGTCATTCGACTTCACCTTGATCTGCAGCCGAGTGCCGCGTATCGGTACGTAGTTTTTCGCAGCACGAATCAACGCAGCGGCTGCCTGCGCATCGCAAGCCAGCGGTCCGGCGACCGGAGTACGTGGCAGAGAAGAGACGCGGCGGCCGGCCAGTTGTCCACCGAAAGGCAGCCCTCGCGTCGGAAGCAGAGGCAGTATGCCGTACAGGCGGCCTGCGTCATCCTGGGATGCAAGGCAGATGGGTTTCCCGGGATTTTCACGGGTCAAAACCTCGAGCCACACGGGGTGATGGTAAATCAAAGCACTGGGATGGCTGTTTACGAACGCTTCGTAGCGCGAATCGCGAAGATCGATTTCCACAATGCGGCGCTCTCCATGGAAGTGTGGTCTCGGTGGAAAAAGAATTTCGTCCTGGGCTGTATTCCTCATCACGTGTCCTGAAAACGAGTGCAAGAGCAGGACCGCATCCGCACGGCAGGCAACTTGCTTTGGATACGCCCATGACTTCGCTCACGCAAATGCGGTCTGGAGCGCACATTCTCTTGAAGCCGGGCGCGGCCTTTCTGGATCAGGCGATACTTTCGGGCACGAATTTCGTAGCTGCATTCATCCTCATAAAAACGGTGGCAAAGGAAGAATACGGCTACTACTCTATCGCGCTCGCCGCTTCCCTCTTCCTCGTCTCTATCCAGAATGCCGTTGTAACAACGCCACTGGCCGTGTTGCTCGCCGGCAAACATGACGAAGAGAAGGACAGTTACGCGGGCTCTTTGTACTGGGGCCAGATGATGGCCCTTGTTCCTGCCGCGGCCGCGGGCCTGCTTTCCTCCGTCGCCCTTTATCTTTACGGATTCCACGGCATGAAAGTTGTCATGGCCGGATGCCTGTCTTTCGCGGCGGCCGGCCTGTTGTTGCGGGAGTTTGCGCGGGCGTATTACTTTGCCGAGCAATCGCCTTATACGGTACTGCTCCTGGATTCGTACTACGCGGCGGCTTTTCTCGTGCTGATCGGTGTTGTCTACCGGTCATTTCGAATGACGGCGGCAACGGCATTTGTCGTGATGGGAATCAGCGCCCTGGTTGCCACCGCCCTCATCAAGAACCGCAACTGGATATTCTCCTGGCCGGCGATTCGCGAAAGTTACCGTGAACATTGGCCGCTCGCGAAATGGTCCCTTGCCGGTGTGCTGGTTACGCATCTCCAGTCTTACTGCACTTTGTATCTCACCGGCACAATGCTCGGCAGTTCTGCGGCCGGAAGTGTGGCGGCTTCGAGATTGCCTTTGACACCGATGACATTGCTCCAGACGGGATGGAATAAAGTCGCGATACCGCGGGGAGCTCATTTACGTGAAGCAGGACGGTTGCGGCGGTTTCTAAGGGAGCAGGCACTCGTCGCGGGAGTCGTTGCAGCGGGTGTCGCCGCATATGCCGCGTTGTTATGGATGTCTGCGGGCTTCCTCAAAACATTCCTGTTCAACCGGGACTATGAGGGCGCCCTGGATTTCATTGGATTCTGGGCCGCGATCAACGTCGCAGTTTTCGCAGGACTTACCGCAAGCGCGGGCCTTCAAGTCATGAAGGAGTTTGGCGCGATCACCAAAATCAATTGCGCAACGATGGCGGTCACACTCGTGTTCAATGTGATTTTCATCGGCCGGTACGGCATTAAAGGCGGGCTCGCGTCCTCACTGCTCGGAGAAAGTCTGCTGGCAGTGAGTCTGTGGTCATGCCTCGTGCGGCGGTTTCTTCAAGAGTCCCGTCTGGACGCCAACCAAACCGGCAAACCGCGCGCCTTGCGATTGTCTGTCGCCGGGAAGGAGGCCTCGCTGTGATCTGTTCGGTGTGTATTGCCACATATAAGCGGCCCGCACTGTTGCAGCAGTTACTGAGAAGCCTCGAAACGCAGTCACTTCCGGACGGCGTTTGCCTGCAGATCATAGTTGTCGACAACGATTGCGACGGCAGCGCCGCCCACGTGGCCGCCGGCCGGTACAATACGAAAGAAATGACGTTTCAGTATCACATCCAACCTTTGAAAAACATCAGCCTGACCAGAAACATGGCGATGGCGAACGCCCGCGGCCGGTATCTGCTCTTTATCGACGATGATGAGATCGCTTCGCCGGATTGGGTGGCAACGCTGCTCGCAGCCGCGCTCAAGTATCGTGCAGATGCAGTCTTCGGGCCTGTATTCCCCGTTTTCGATAACGAAGCGCCGGAGTGGATAAAGCATGGGAGGCGCCTTCTGGATGACACGATTCCGTCTACGCCGACGGGAACCGAGGCCGCTTCGACCTGGACCGGCAACTGTCTGCTCAAAGCGAGCGCGCTGGCGCACATGCCGGTGCCTTTCGATCCGGAATATGGAAACACGGGCGGCGAAGACGAGGATCTATTCAACAGGCTGAAGCGGAATGGAGCCCGGCTTATCTACTGCAATGAAGCCCACGTTTACGAGTACTGGCCGCCGTCGCGAACGCGGCTGCCTTACCTCTTGCGTAGAGGCTTGAAGGGCGGAAATTCCCATACCCGCAGAGCGATTGATTTTTCCACTCGAAAGGGGCCGTTACGCCTTTTCATGTTGATAAAGGCGGTCGGTTTCGGGTCGCTGAGTCTTCTGCTATCCATCATTACACTTCCGAGCAAGGTCTGGAGAACCTACTGGCAAGTGAAGCTTGCCGCAAACGTAGGACGTTTTATGGCCGCTACCGGCCATCTCTATAAAAGTTACAAATAGGTGTTGTCATGACTAATCCCGCCAATCTCATCCAGGAACGACCGCTGGTCTCGAAAATCTGCCGGGTGGCCTTCTGCCTCTATGTCGTCTTCATGCTTGCCGGATCCGCCATGCCTTTTCAGGACGATGACGCCGTCAGTGCGATGACCGTTTCCAACCCGATCAATCAGGTTGTGGACTCCGTCATTCCGCTGGTGTGCCTGGTATGTCTCTGGCCCAAAAGAAGGCAGGCGCTCGAAATTCTGAGTCAGAAAAAGTATTTCGTCCTGTTTTTGCTGTGGTGTGCGATCAGCGTGACCTGGTCGGAATCTCCATTAATGTCGGTTAAGGCGTCCATTCGAATCATTGGATCCACGATCGTTGCACTGAGCTTCTTCGTTCATTCGGAGTTTTCTGAAGATGCGCTGAAATACCTCAAAGCAGTCCTGGCGATATACGTCCCACTGACGATCCTCGCCATTGCGCTTGTTCCGGGCGCGACTCAGGAAGGGTCGGCGTGGCGCGGCCTGGCTTCGCATAAGAACACGCTGGGCGAGATCGCGCTTGTAAGCACCATCGTATGGGCGGCGGGAATATCGCATACCGGATCGAAGCGGAAGCTCTGGTGCGCGCTGTTTGCCGCAGCCTCGCTGGTTCTGGTGGCCGGTTCCAGGAGCACGACGTCATTCGTGACGCTGGCATTCATTGCCTTCCTCGGCTTATCTGTGTTCCTTGTCAGGCGGCTGGGAACCATGTTCACGGCTGTGGCGTTCAGCTTGTGTCTTGCGTGTGGAACATTGATCTTCGTCAATGTCGCGAGCGTCGACACGATTTTCGCAGGCCTCGGTAAAGACGATACCTTCACGGGGCGGACGGATATATGGGATTCGATAATCCGGGAGGCGAAGCTCCATCCGCTCCAGGGCGCCGGATTCGGAGGATTCTGGACGCCTGAAAGAGATCTCGGCCTGTACACTCCGCAGGAATCGGTATGGCAGCCGAACGAAGGCCATGAAGGTTATCTCGACCTGCTGAACGAAACCGGCATGGTCGGCGTCTGCCTTCTTGCGTTGATGGTCATTTCCTGCTTCGTCCGGACCGTGAAGCTGAAAACCTGGAATCTATGGATGCTGCTCTTCATCGCCGTACTGATGGTCAACACGATGGAATCGACACTATTCCGGGCAGGCAGCTTCACCGGCTGGATCTTCCTCCTGGCGTATCTCGGCGTTCAAACACCTCAATTCAGACCGGACTCGAACGCGCCCAGGTCGGGAGCGCTGCCGGCATAAGGCAAATTGACACTGGCTCCCTTATCGATCACTGGCGAGCCCGTCTGGAGGTGGAAGTCGTGCCCGGCTGCATTGACATATTGCGGATTGACGTTCAGATCATGCGGCCCGATCTTGCTGCTTTGAACGTTATCGTTATAGTCCCATTGAGCGTAGGTTCCGCCGTCTCTCGGCGAAGGAGTGTCGAAGATGTTGTTCAGAACATAGATCTGAACCTGGCTGACACTGCCCGAAGTCGAGCCGCCGAATACCCCGGTTGAATGGGCGTAGACGGTGTTGTTGTATACCCTGCAGGTTACGGGGCCGCCTTCAAACTCGCACTGAAATGCCGACGAGATGTTGATGCCATAGACGATGTTTCGAATCCAGGTGACGTCGCCCGTATAGGCAGCCGTGTCGTTCTCGATATAAAACGCGTTTTCGTACTGTTGAATGCCAAGGCCGTCATGCACGACATTGCTGTCCACCAAGGCGCCCTGCGAATACTTCACATCGATGCAGTTGTGGGCGAAGCCATAACATTCGTTGCCCCGGATCAGCGGCCCGCCGGTGTCGCCGTGTATCTGGATGCAGTTGTGCCCATAACAGTTGCCGACTTTGTTGTTCAGAAATTTAGTGCCGTATGGATGACCGTAGTTGTACTCGGCGAACATGAGCTGGTTGTGGTAACCCGTATCGCCGTTTCCGGTATCGTGAATGTACGAATTTTGAACGACGATTCCCGCAGAACCGCTGGAAACATCGACGAAAACAATGCCGTAGGCACTGGTGTAGCGGCATTCAAAACCATCAATGGTGAGATACGACATCTTCGTACCACTGCCGCCGATACACCATTGCCGGCCTCCGTTGATTGTGGTCCCGGCCGGCGTACCGCCGCCATCGATCACCGGCAGATTGCCGGATCCATAGTTGCCGAAAGTGATCTGCAGACCGGAAGCTCCGTTGACGTTGTTGACATCCAGTTCTTCGTACCAGATGCCGCCTCGCTGGAACAGGACGCTGTCGCCTGGCTTCAGGTTGCGAAGGAAGCTCTCCACCTTGGCGATCGTCTTCCACGGACTGCTCTGCGACGTACCCGGATTGGAGTCATTCCCGGAGGTCGAAACGTAGTACGCCGCGCCTGCCGCCGGCGGCGTGGGTGGGGATGGCGGTGATGGTGGTTGAGTTGGAGGCGCCGGCGCGGCCGCAGCGGCCACCGTGATGACGACGTTATCGCTTGAGGAAAGCGCTCCGTCGGAGGCACTCATCTTGATGGTGTATGTTCCGCCGGCAGAGAACGAAACCTTCGTTGCCGTTGAACCGGCGTTGCTGAAGGTCACCGCAGCCGGACCGCTGACCTCGGACCACTTTACGGTAAGCGTGCCGTTCAGCGGCAGGCCGTCATCGGGGGCGGCGCCGCTCAAGTTCGCCTGAGCAGGCAATGTAATGCTTTGATCCGGACCCGCATTCACTACCGGCGGTTGATTCGCGGGGTATGCGCCTTTGGCCAGCAGGATCTTGACAACGTTGGAGGCGCCGTTGGAATTAGAAACCTGAATGAGGTGGACGCCTGAAACGAGATGTGAACCCGATAACGTGATCGCGAGGAGCGTAGAACGAATGAAGCTCGTGTTCATTGCTACTCCATCGTAGTTTACGACCGAGCCGCGTGAAAAACCACTGCCGGAGATTCTGAGGTTCAACGATTTCAAACCACCGATCAGTGCCTGTGATGGCGAGACCGACGCGATGGCAGGCGCGCGGTTCGTTGAAGCCAGCGCAGCGGCGCTGCCAGACGTCCCTGGATCCGCGGGAACATTGGCGAGGAAACCTGGCGGGTTTGCCGAACCAAGAATTTCCTGCGCAAATACCGGCTGGTCCGCGCTGACCCGGACGTACCCGCCGAGTTGATCGATGGGTTCCTGAAAAAGCTGATCGATGAGAACAGCCATGCGCTGATTTGGCGCCAGATCCAAAGATGTGGACGCCTGTATCGTGCCGGATTTATCGAACAAGTCCACCATCAACGTGGATGTATCGGGGTTCGGATTCAGAAGCGCCAC
>DASXLG010000345.1 GCA_036496425.1 Terriglobia bacterium
TGCGTCGATGTCGGGCCAGAATTCTTTCAGAATGTCGGCCAATGCGCCTTCTATGGCGATTGTGGCGGTACGCTGCATCGTCAGGCCGAAGCCGCGGTTGCTCGCGGGATAATATATATTGGCAAGGGCTCCGGCGGTGAAATCTCCCGCTACATTCGAGTAGTTCGGTCCCCAGGTGCCATTGTCGTTCCTGGTCCAGAACGTTGCGACAAGCGAATCGACCAATCGGTGTTTAAATGTTCCGGTTTCCTTACGGAGGTAGCGCGGGTCCTGGTGCAGCAGTGAGGGATAGATTGCATTACCCCACATCGTTCCGGAAATCTGGTCGGCATAAGCCGCACCGAAGCGCTTGGCATAGCCTTCGGCGCCGAGGCCGTAACCGGAGAATTTGTCCCCTGCCTGGCTGATTCCGGCATCGATTCCAGCGAGCGCAAATTGAAAGGGATCGATCGCTTGGCGAACAGCCAGGTGAAATTTCTGGCCTGCGGTAAGTGGCACTGCGGTCTGTCGATTCGCCGTTTGAAAGTTCGGAAGCACCGCCAGTATCCTTTGTTTCTCCTCCTCGTGCACTTGCTGCTTTCCCGCATCCTTTGGTGAAGTTGCGGGCTGCGAAGCGTCAGGTTCAGGTTTTGCTGGTGCTTCCGCCGGTTCGGTCTGCGTGCTGTCCTGTGCGGCTGCAATGGGGATCAGATTGCTGACGGCGATGACCGACAAGATTCCGGTCAAAGCGGCTGCAAGGCTCGACGGACTCATCAGCCAGGACCAAAAAGAGCGACGGCTTGTGACGGAATTCGCGCATTTCATGCGATTGAGATGTGCAATGCGAAATCCCATCCCCGCGGAAGCCTGCGGTTAATACGAAAACCAGCAGTTTTTCGCCGCGCGGCCAGGTGTTCTTCATATTATTGGACCATTGCATCAGTCGAGGTTTCTGCTGATTGAACGGTTAAAACAGGAGCTTCAGGGCAAGCTGGATCTGCCTTGGATTTTCCGCGGAAGTATACTTGCCGAAAGTCGACGTAAATGCGGTCCGGCCCGGAACATCGGCGAAATTCGTGTGGTTCAGCACATTGAAGCTCTCGGCACGGAACTGCAAGCGGAGGCTCTCTTTTACGACCGTGTCCTTTGTGATGGAGAAGTCGACGTTGCTTTCGGGCGCCGCGAAAACGACGTTCCGCCCGGAGCTGCCGAATGTAAATGGAGCCGGCATCTGGAAGGCCGCGGTATTGAACCACTGGCTCGCGGTCCGCGGCGCATTCAGGTTGGGATCGCCGATCAGATTCGGCCGCTGCGCCGGTCCCGATCCGATGTTGGCATTGTCGGTCGGCAGGATCACAGTGAACGGTGCGCCGGATTGAAAGGATCCGAGGCCATTGACGGCCCAGCCCTGCAGAAGCCTCCCAGCATGGGCGAAGGGCAGTTGCCAGGTGTACGAAAATACCAGGCGATGCCGGTGATCGAAGCTGGAGAGCGCCCGTTCGGCCCGCAGGTTCCGCACGTCTTGAGGAATGTTGGTCTCCGAGAAGGTCGAGCCGACATCGGAGGCGTCGTCGATCGACTTCGACCATGTATAGTTCGCATTGAAGGTCAGGCCCTTACTCAAGCGCTTTTCGACCCGCAGTGTTCCCGAGTGGTAGAGCGAGTACCCATCCCATCGGATCATCTTGTAGCCGCTGAGTAGCGGGTCCGGCCGCCTTGGATCGATCGCGCCCGGTCCGGGTGTCGGAATGTTCTGATACGTGCTGTTGTCGGCGCCCGAAACATGTGAACCGAAATAGGCGGCTTGCACGACCCAGCCGGCCGTCAGTAGCCTCTGCACATTCAAACTCCACGAATCCGCGAACTCCGACCGGTAGTTGTAATTGAGACCGGAGCCTCCGATCGTTCCATTGTTCGGAGCGAGCAGTATGTTCTCCGTCGCCAATGACGGTATCGGAGTGGTTGAGGCCGTATTGACGCTCTTATTGAAGAAGAACGGCAGGTTTTCGGTCAGCGCGGTTTGAATATTGTAAGCGGCTTGATTGAAGAACAGTCCCCAGCCTGCGCGTACAACCGTCTTGTCCGAAACGGACCACGCCAGTCCTAAACGCGGCGCGATGTGATGATAGTCGGGCGCCTGCAGCGACCTGGCATCGCCGGCGTCCTTCGAGGTCACGACGGGAACCGGGATCAGCGGCAGGAGGGTGTTGGCGAGGGGATTGATCCGGCCCTGATCGTCGCTGGCGACAACAAAGCGGTTCAATTCGATGTTCGACAGCCGGTTTTGAGTGTCGGTAATCTGTCCGTTGATCTCATATCGCAGACCGTAGTTGAGGGTGACCGATGGCCGCACGCGCCAGTCATCCTGAGCGTAAAAGTGCGTCCACAGACTTCGTCCATATTCGCGGCCGCCAGGTCCGATGCCCGCCTGGGCCGAAGTCGGATAGTCGAGCAGGAAATCGGCAAAGGCGTTGCCGTCGCCGAGTCCGGCGGCCGAAGAGCTGTAACGCGGCGAGAACGTGAAGGTGCCTCGCGCGTTCGGCGATTCGCTCGGGTCGAACTGGAGCCGGAAGATATACGCTCCAAACTTCGTGCTGTGTGAACCCCGAAGCCACGACACATTTTCCATGAAATCGAAGCTGTTATCGCGGCGCGTGAAGAGATTCGAGGGGTCGCCGGCCGTGCTATACGCGCCCGAAAAGCTGACCGATGGGTAACCGGTCTGGTCTGGAGCCGGTGCGACGCCCAGTATCCCGGAATTTCCGGCAAAATTGAATCCCTGGTTCTGGCTTTGCTGTCCCCCGGTGACGCGAAGGAATCCGAGGCGCGCTTCGCTGATGACGTTCGAGCCGAAGATATGAGTTTCGCCGATCGCGATGTTCGCTGTGCGCGTCGTCAGGTTATAGCCGAAACCGGGCACCAGCGTTTCGTTGAGCTGGCTGCTGCCGAACGGTTGAAACGTGCCGAAGGACGTCTGATAGAACCGCACGAACAGATCGTCGCTCTGCTTCAGATGCTGATCGAGCCGGATAGAGCCCTGGTCGAAGTTGTTCATCAGGAGCGGCGTCGCGCGGTCATTTTGTGTCTCGCCGGGAAGATCCGGGAGCGGCAGTTTCTGAAGAAATGCAACGGCCGCGGGATCGAGTTTGTCCGGTGAAATTTTGTTGTTCGTAAACGGCATGCGGCTGCCGGCGGCGTTGGTCGACAGGGGATCGTAGATTGTGCCGAGGCCGGAAAAGTCTCCGCCCCGGACTTTGGCGGACGGCAGAGAAAAGATCTGTGTCAGCGAGGTGTCCGAGCGAAGGCCCTCATAACTCAGAAAAAAGAATGTACGATCCTTAGCCAGCGGACCCCCGAATGTGGCGCCAAACTGGTTCTGGCGATACGCCGGTTTCCTGGCCGGGTCGAACGCATTTCGCGCGTTGAAGATATCGTTCCGGACAAAGTCATAAAGGCCGCCGTGGAATGCGTTGGTTCCCGATTTGGTGACCGCGCTGACCGTCGCCGCCGCTTTCCCGCCGAACTCCGCGGGGTAAATCGACTTTTGGATATTGAATTCCTGGATCGCGTCGATCGGCGGAGATGCCACCAGATGATTGAAATACTGATCGGTGACCGAAACGCCGTCCATAAAATACATGTTGTGGCCGGGCCGCTGTCCGGCGACGAGCACCGCAGGGCCCGTTTGTGCCAGAGCCGATCCACGCGTGCCGCGCGGCGCTACAAAAATATTGTCGCTGAGCAGCGTGAGATCGACGAACTGGCGCCCGTTGAGCGGCAGTTCCATGATGCGCTGGTTGTCGATCACGTCACTGACTTCGGCGTTCGCGGTCTGCAGTGGCGGAGCGGATTGTTCGATCGTCACGGCTTCGTTGACCGAGCCGACTTCCAGGACAAGGTCGAGACGGCTCTGGCGTCCAACCTGAAGAACAATGCCCTCGCGGATCTGCGTTTTGAAATTCGCGAGCTCTGCCTTGACGGCATATTCGCCAACCGGCAGCGAAGGCGCCGAGTAGTTTCCATTGCTGTCGGTGATCGCTTGCCGTTGCTGGCCGCTGGGAGTGTGTGTGATCGTGACCATTACTCCCGGCAGCGCGCCGCCCGTCGCATCCCGGACGCTTCCAAAGAGTTCGCTGGTCGCAGTTTGCGCCCACGCCGACACGCATAAGGCCAGAGCGGCAAAGGGTCCGGGGATTATGCGGCCAGGGTTGTGATCCATGACCACCGACGATAGCACAGCCGCGGCGACAGGCGCCCCGCGCGATTATCGCGCTGTGGCCGAGGTTGTCCGGGTTGAAACGTGGTCCTCAGCGTCAGGCCGCCGGGTCTCTTTTCTTCTGAATGAATGGAATGTGGGAAACATGCCGGATCGGCTGATCGTCGGATATCGACTTCCACGCTGTCGGCAGTCTGGGATGGTTGGGGCAATCCGGAAATGCCGCGCCTGCGGCCAGCACGACCTCCAGTCCGCAGCAGACGTTTCGATAGACTCCAAACTCGCTATTGATTTCACCATTCGCCGGCATGATGTCCTGTCCCTGCAGCCCGCAGGAGAACTGTACGTTTGCAAACACAAGGCCAAAAGCCGGATATGTAGATTCAGTGGTTTGCGGTGGCACCGATGTGCCATGCAGGAAAACGGTCAGGAGGAGAATCCCATTTTGCTCTGTTTGAAGGTAAGGGGGGCCAGCTTCGGCGGTACTCCGGCAGGAATGAGCTCGAAGCCCGCGAGCTTGGTGTCGTGCATTTCCTTGCCTGGAATCGCAATAACATATAAATCGAGATCGCGGATGCCGTCGCGGTTCGCTTCCACCGTCACCACCGTCCCGGTTTCTCCAAGGTAGAAGTCCTGAAGAAGGCCGGTGACCCAGACGCGATCTCCTATTTTGAAACGAGGCTGCATTACATCAAAATAATATCAATTACGATCCCGTGAACCGCCGATGGTACCTCAGGAAGTGTTTAATGTCACATTTTGTGGTGCAAAGCGAAGTGTTTTTTTACAGAGCTGTGACAAAACCGCGAAAATTCATACCACGAGCGTGCCGGTCTGGGAGGTGTCGTATCCGGCCAGCACTTCCAGTTTGCGCCGCAGGGCGGAGCGTTGAAGGACATCGAGGAAGGTCTGGATGGCGGGCATTCCGGCGCTGCGTTTCTTCAGGACGAGGTCGTAGCGTTCGCTGTGCAGGGGGATGAAATCCAGTCCGAACGTCTGTGCGGCGGAGCGTGTCGCGAGGCAGACGTCGGCGTCGCCCGACAATACACCGTAAGAAGCTGCCAGGTGGCCATACACGATGCGGGTATAGCCGTTGATCTGTTCCGGCTCGATTCCAGCAGCTCCCGTCAGCCTGTCCAGAAGCGCGCGGCTCCCCGAGCCGGGTTCGCGATTCACAAACCGGACGGTCTTGCGCGCGAGGTCGTCGATTTTGCGGATGTGTTTCGGATTACCGGGCGCGACGACCAGCCCCTCTTCCCAGTGCGCGAACGTGATCACGCTGAAATCCTTGTCCGGAAATTCTTTGCGAAGGAATGGAAGGTTGAATTCGCCCGTCTTCGGGTCTTCCAGATGCGATCCGGCGACGTGGACCCGCCCTTCTTTCAGCCACGAGAGTGCGAGCTTGCTCGATGCGGCGGCCGGAACAATCTCGATACCGCTGATCTTTTCCACCATCTGGGCAAGAAGGTTCGCCGCAGGATCGCATCCGGCGAGCACGAGTTTTTTTTCCGAGATTTCGTTCTTCGCGAACACCACCAGGTCGGCGCGCTCAGAACGTCCGGCGCGTTCGATAACGCCGTCGGCTTCGGGCATGTAATAAGGAGTGGCGCTCACGGGAACGCTGACCCAGCGGGTTCCGATCCGGCAGACACGCACCGGTTGCCCCTTGATCGGCGGCGTGCCGCTCAAGACGTCGGCGGCGATGGATTCCGGCTTCGCCTGGTTCTGGTGCAGGCTGAAAAGTTCTTCGATTCCCACTTCCAGTTCCTGGGCAAGGCACAATGCGACTTCGGTGTTGGGAACATAGGTGCCGGCTTCGATCGCGTATATCGTCTGCCTGCTGACGCCGATCCGGCGCGCAAGATCGGACGCGCCGAGGCCCCGGCTTTTGCGGATCTCACCAACCTGGTTTTTGACTTTAATGTTCACAGATATGTAGTTGCGGGCTTCAGCCCGCATTAGGCGAAGTAATGATGCCGGTTGAATCGAACCAAAAACGAAACCTATTGTACCTGTCAAACCGCGGGCCCCTATGACACAATTATGGCCAAGATGATTCCAGCAATTGCTTTGGCCGTTTTGGTGTTTTTACTGCCCGCCAGCGGTTTTGCCGGTCAACGAGGCGCTCCTGCGCCGGCTCCATCGGCGCCGTCTTCGCGGCCCGCTCCAGCGAACCAGCCGTCGAATCCGTCCACGCCTTCGACGAATCAGCCGGCGAATACCAACCCGGCGAACCCGTCGCCGTTGCCGCCGATTTTCCTGACCGGCAGCGTGAAGATGAGCGACGGTACACCCGCGCCGCCCGCGGTTGCGGTCCGGATCGTGTGCGGCACCAGTGCCATTCGTACCGACACCGTCACCGATCCCGGCGGAAACTTCAGTATCGTTCTGAATGGGCAAACCAACGGACCCGACATCGAGGGCTTCAACAACGGCAACGGCATCAGCATCCAACGCCTGTTCGGTTGCGAAGTGCGGGCGTATCTCGGCGGATACATTTCGAGCGTGATCAACCTGGAGCGCCAGTCTACGCTGGACGATCCCGAGATCGGTATCATCTATCTTCATCCGCTCAGCGAGGGCGACTCCGAGGGCTATACGGTGAGCCTCACCACCAAGCTGGCCCCGAAGGATGCGCGCAAGGAATACGACAAAGGCCTGGCCAGCGAAAAGGCCAGGAAGTGGCCGGAGGCGGAGCAGGAGTTTCTGAAAGCCGTGACGATCTATCCCCGGTTTGCCGTCGCCTGGTATGAACTCGGGAAGGTCTGCCGGGAAGAGAAGAAGGTCGATGATGCGTTACATGCGCAGCTTCAGGCGGTGGAATTCGAGCCGAAATTCGTCAACCCGTACGCCGAACTGACGGAGCTCTCTTTCCAGAAACAGAAATGGCAGGACGTCGTGGATTTCACCTCGAAGATGATCAAGCTCCAGGCCTACTCGGCTCCACAGGTTTACTTTTACAACGCGGCCGCGAACTTCAACCTGCATCAGCTCGATGAAGCGGAGAAGAGCGCGCGCACTGCGGCGCGGCTCGACGACAAGCACAAGGTGCCGAGGATCAATTACATTCTGGGTTTCATCCTGGCGGAGAAGAAGGATTACAAAGGCGCGGCCGAAAATCTGCGGCTTTACCTGCAGTACAACCCATCGGCAAGCGATGCGCCGGCGGTGCAGCAGCAGGCCGCCGAGCTCGAGAAAGCCGGCGCCGGCCAGTAGCTCGCATTTCGACAGATTTGTCAGTGCGACGGTTCTTGACAACGATCCCTGCTGTTGTTAAACCATGAGGCAGATTTACGGAGCGACCCCGTTGCCGAAACAACTTGAGCGAAATTTACTGCGAATCATGGCCGGCATATTCGTGTTGTCGCTCGCCTCGCAGGAACTGCGCGCGATCCAGATCGCACCCCGTCAGCAATCCGCGGATGAAACCAAATTCTTTGCGCAACTCCGGAAAGTCTTCGGCGTGTTCCGCTATGCGGACCTGCAGCAGGTGTTCGAAGCGTCACCGCAGGTCATGTGCTCGGAGCTGATGAGCGGCAACGGCGAGTGGCGCGAAGTCGCATTTTTCAACGAGAATCGGGGGCTCGGCGGCTGGTTCCGCGCCAGCATGACGGAAATCCGCAGCCAGCTCGATGTTTATACCTTCGACGGAACCTGTCTCAAGGAAACGTCCGCGCTTCGGGTGGCGACGCGCTTTCCAGTCGACGCAAGTTTGAAGGCGTTCCGGCAGAAACAGATTGCGCGCAGCGATATCGCCGTGCTGGTCAATGCTCCGGTCAGCGCGAACTTCGAAAAGCAAACCCGCGCCTATACATTCGACCTGCCCTATCTTTTCCGCGTTTCGGAACCCAATGACAACCCGCTTTACGCGCTAAGCGCGCGGACACCATCGGATCACTATGCTCCGGAAGCGATCAACCGGTGGGAATGCAAAGCCGCCGATGCCGAGGATGTGACCTACCAGTTTCTCATTTGCCGCACATCGCTGCTTCTGAAGAACGGGTCGAGCACCGACGCCAGCGGCAAGGCCTCATACGGCGCTTCGGCATTTTCGATTTTGACGGACGGCCGGGAGGCTTCCGCCTCCGTCAACCTCACATTCAAATAACAGGACGTTTGGTTAACGCAGACTGGAAAGCGCCTGCCCGGATAACTCGCCCGGTCTTAATATCGCCGCCGGCCGCCGCCACCGCCGCCACCACGGCCGCCGCCGAAGTCTCTCTTTTGCATCGGCTTTGCTTCGTTGACGGTGAGATTACGTCCGCCAACTTCCTGCCCATTGAGTTGCGCGATGGCTTTCTCGGCCGCGGCGTCGTCCGCCATCTGCACAAAGCCGAAACCCTTCGAGCGTCCGGTATCGCGATCTGTGATGATCTGAACCGATTCAACCTGGCCGATCCCGGCAAACATGTCGCTCAGCTCTGACTCAGTGATTTGAAACGATAGATTTCCAACGTAGATTTTCTTTGCCATCTTTGCAGTATACGCGAATCCACTCGCAAAACTTAGCTATAGCTGAAGGAACTTTACCGGTCGACTATTTTCGCTCTTCGGGCGGTTGCCGGCGTATTTTCTTCCGGCTCCGTTTCCGGGCTAATGCCTGTTTGACGCGTTTCTTCTCCCCCGGCTTCATATAGAAGGAGTGTTTTTTGACTTCTTTGATGATGTCTTCCTGCATCACCTTGCGCTTAAAGCGCCGTAATGCATTTTCAATGGACTCACCTTCGTGAATCCGAATTTCCGCCATGCCTTCCTCCGATGGGATACGTTACCAGAATGTTCGAGCAGGCAGAAGCAAAGACGGTGAAGAACTGAAATGGTCCCCGTTTGTTCTATTCTTGTTGTTATCGCTTGCGCATAGGACTATCCTGACCATGCATTCTCTCCGGTTCCTTCCTGGACTGTTTTCCTCGTGGCGGTCGAATACTTCCAAGAAGAAAGAAAGAAGGAAAATAAAATGTCAGGAAGAAATGGCGATCGTTCGCGGTTTCATCGTCAGCGCCGGGCCAAGCTGCATAACCGAACCCGTATTCGGGAGTTGCGAAAGGCCTTGACCTCACAGGAGACCGGCAGCGCGGCGAAGTCCGAAGGAAAAACCCGGCCGTGAGCGGACCTGCCACAAATGCGCACGCTACTGGAGGTCTGGCTTGGATGAGCGATTAAGCCCGGAATTCAGCGACGCCCTGCTCGCATTTAACGGGGAAGCCGTCGTGTATTGCAGGGGCATTTCAGACAACATTGCGCAACAGTACGCCATGGAATACGCCAGAATGCTGCAGAATCGCGCAAAGGGAATCGAAGTTCAACTTCCCCGGATTCCATCTGGACTTTTCGAGCCCAATCGAAATTTGATCCGATCCATCCTGGACAGGATGTGGGAAAAATACTTTCCAGGGAAGTAAACATAAACCTTTAGCCGCGGCGCTCTCAGTTCGAGAGATCGTGATATACTTTTTCGTGATTTCGTGCTGAAGTTCGGCGTCATGCCGAGGGCTCAAACTTGTAAATCGGCATCAAATCTGTTTCGACGTTTCCAGATTATCTATCAATAAATCCGCGACGATTCCGTGCCTCAATCCTCGGCGTTTGTTGGGCGTTCACCGAGGCGAGCAGCCGTAAATCCCGGTTTAGTTGGCCTCATAGGAGAAACGCAGTGCCACGTTTGGACAAGTATTCCGCCGAACCCGCTAAGATATTTGAGGCTGAGGAGGCGAAAGGCGAGCCCGCCTATGATGAGATCTCCGACGTTCTGCCGCCCGACATGCTTGGTGACGAGGTGGAGCATCCCGGTGAAGCCGCTCTGGACGTGATCGCGGTGGAAACCGAGGTCGAAGAGCCGGCCGAGGGCGAGGCTGAACTGGATCTGACGCCCGGAGCTCTCGAAAAGGACACCGATCCGGTGCGGCTGTACCTCCGCGAGATGGGAACGACTCCGCTGCTGACACGAGCGGGGGAAGTCGAAATCGCCAAGCGCATCGAACGGGGCAACCTCACCGTGCTGAAGTCCTTGTCACGCTCCCCGCTGGTCGTCTCCGAAATCATTGCTTTGGGAAAACAGCTCGGTACGGACCACGGCATGATTCAAAGTATTGTGAACTTGAAAGAGGAGGAATTGACGGACGACGGCCTCGGACGCAAGCTCCGGCTGACCCTGGACCTCATCGACCAGATCGCGGCAGCCGACAAAAGAGTAAACAGTCTGCGCCTTAAACTCGACGGTCTTCCGGCGAAAACGAAGAATGCGCCTTTACGGCGGGCCCGCTGGAAACTCGGGCGGGCGTGCGTCGAGTTATCCAGAATCGTTCGCTCTCTTGATCTTTCGAATGAGGCAAACCGGAAGCTAACCGGCGTGATCCGAGCAACGGTGGACACGATCCGTCCGCTCGAACAGGAGCGCGGCCGCCTCGAACGCAAAGCCGTTCGCAGCCGGAAAGACGCTCGAAAAGCAATCGACAAGGAAATCAAAGCGATTGATCTCAGGATTCAGCAAATCGAGATCGATTCCCGGTCGTCTGCGCGCGACCTTCGCCGGACGGCCGAAAAAATCGTGCTGGGAGAACTTCAGGCGGAGGCCGCCAAGCGGGAGATTGTCGAAGCCAACCTTCGCCTGGTCGTTTCCATTGCCAAGAAATACAGCAATCGCGGTCTTCAGTTCCTGGACCTGATTCAAGAAGGCAACATCGGCCTCATGCGCGCTGTCGACAAGTTCGACTACCGCCGCGGGTTCAAGTTTTCGACCTACGCCACCTGGTGGATTCGTCAGGCCATCACGCGCGGCATCGCCGATCAGGCGAGAACCATCCGCCTTCCCGTGCACATGATCGAACTCGTCAATAAGGTGATTCGTACCTCGCGTGCGCTGGTCCAGTCGCTCGGCCGCGAGCCTACGGCCGAGGAGATTGCGGCCAATATGGGGGTTCCCGTATCGAACGTGCGCAAAGCACGGAAAGTCGCGCAGCAACCGGTTTCGCTGGAAACACCCATCGGTCAGGAGGAAGATTCGCACCTGGGCGATCTGCTCGAAGATCACCATCTGATATCGCCCACCGATGCCGTCATCAATATCAATCTGAAGGAAACCACGGAGCAGGTGCTGAACACGCTGACGCCCCGCGAAGAACGGATTATCAAAATGCGCTTCGGCCTGGAAGACGGCACCGAGCACACCCTCGAAGAAGTCGGCCAGTGCTTCTCCGTCACCCGCGAGCGGATACGCCAGATTGAAGCCAAGGCCCTTCGCAAACTCCGGCATCCCGGCCGGAATCGCCGTCTCCGTACATTCTTCAATGTCACGGGCCGGGACTGAGAGGGAGCGCCTTCAGGCCCGGAAAACCCGGTATCGGATGTGGTTCGCCATCCAGGATGAATGTGAGGGGCGGTCCGCTACTTTCTCACCATTCGCCTTCGCGCCTTCGGCCCTCATCAAATAGTTCAGAATGACTTGGTAAACGAACGCCTTTGATCAAAATCCTGTAATTTCGGCCACAATCCCGGAAGTTTGATCAAAAATCAGTAAGCCTGCGTCAAATTTTGCCCACTGGGATCAAAATCTCAAAACTTTGGCCAAAATCCACCAATTTGGATCAAAGTTTTCAAACTTGGAGCAAAACTCCGCTAGGCGCCTGCTGGTTCCTATTCCGGAGTGAATCTATCAAAGCCGGCGAGCGGACTTGAACCGCTGACCTGCTGATTACGAATCAGCTGCTCTACCAACTGAGCTACGCCGGCAAAAAAATGCTCACCCGAACCGGGTGAGCAATAGTTGTAAAGAGAAAAAGGATCGATAACCCCGTCCAGCAAACGGAGTCAAGCTCCAATGGAGTAAATTTAAGGAGGGGGGTATAGCTTGTCAACGAATTATTTTTTGACGTTTGCAAGGTATTCAGGCGATTGCGGTTACTTCGGGAGTACCAAAAACATGACAGCTATTCGATGAGTTGCTTGGGTGTAACTCCTTGACCCAGCTTGAGTTGGATGATTTCCATGTCCTGCGGCCGGTCGAACACCCGATTCGGGTATCTCCATTTCACAAAAATGCGGACTCCCCCGTAACTGAGGCCTACAACAAGAGTAAAAAGCAAAGCGATGCCGATAAAACTGAAGATCGTCAGGATCACATCGCGCATTGAAATGTCCGGACGCGGCTGGTCCCAGGTGACTTGAGTCTCGTAATTCACTCCATCGAGGATCGCCTTCGCAACGTTGGGATCCTTCGAGCCACGGACGATCGCAAACAGCGCGCTCACACGTTTGCGGAGTCCGGCATCGGCGGGAGAGCGGGCCAACCACTGGTCTTCATATTTCTTCGCAAGCTGTTGATTTGGATACATCAACAGGACGAGATGCGCGATCTTGCCGTTCACGCGATAGTCGGCGGTCGCGACGTCGACGCTATCGTCGAATCCGAGCGTCTGCGGGTCGAGGTCGAGATTCCGTCCGAGGGCGGAAGCGTCGATGATGTATTTTTCGGAACCCTGGATCAGATTTTCCGGCGGCAGGTGCGTGGCGACTTGAGGCCGGTGCGAGCTCCCGAAGACGTTTGCTGAAATCGCACGCGCGAGCTTGTCCGTTGCGGCGGTACTGCCTTCCAGGCGAACCACGTATTTGGCTTGCCAGAACTCCGCGTGGTTGCCCACACGGAAGCCCTCCGTCCCGATCGGGATCGCCGCAAACCCGGCCTCATCCAGATTACGGTCCAGCGTGAACACGCCATATGCCGCTCCCGCATCCAGCATTTCATACAGCGTCAGGCGCACCGGGCCATCCGGACCCATCCAGGTCTGCGTCGTCGCGCCGGTCAAGCCGTAGTGCTGAATCGCCTCTGCCCGCTTTCCTGAGAGCTTTGCGATGTTCTTTTCGTCGTATTGTGCGGGCTGATCGGCGGGGGACCACTTCGAATCCTGTTGAATTGCCTTGAGGACAGCTTCCCGCGATTGGCCCATTAGAGCCGCTGCACACATCATCAGTAGCAGGAGGCTCGAGAACCATCTTTTGTACATTCTTTTGGTTATATTGGAAATTGCATCATTTCGACGTTTCTGCATTTCAAATTTGCAATGCAGAAACATTGGAATGATACA
Source organism: Terriglobia bacterium (assembly GCA_036496425.1). Classification (NCBI taxonomy): domain Bacteria; kingdom Pseudomonadati; phylum Acidobacteriota; class Terriglobia; species Terriglobia bacterium. Next base: position 13,276 of record DASXLG010000345.1, read on the forward strand.
ACTTCCAATAGAATCTTCTTTTTCTAATTGGCTTTGTCTTGAACCTTAGCGGTCTTTGTTCCGCTTAATGACTCTGCGTAGGATTTTACACCCTCGAAGAGGGACTCGGCAATTGCCTGGCGGGCATCGGGGCTCTTGACAATTTTCTCATCCTGAGGGTTGCTGATGAAGCAGACTTCCGCCAGAATCGACGGCATATTGGCCCCGATCAGGACGACGAACGGCGCCTGCTTGACGCCTCGATTGATTCCCGAACCTTTGCGGGCGGCCAATGATTTTTCGATGTGTTGCGCCAGCTCTCGGGACTCGTCGACCTTGTCTTCCAGCATGATCCTCTTCACGAGATCCTGCAGTTCGTGAATCGACCGTTCGGATGCCGCGTTTTCACGAGAAGCCGTGTCCAGGGCCTCTCGCGACGACGTGAAGTTCAGGTAATAGGTCTCGACGCCGTGGACGGAGCGGACCGTACTCGAATTCGCGTGAATAGATATAAAGAGGTCGGCCTGCTGCTGATTGGCGATCGCCGTCCGGGTTTCGAGCGGTACGAAGCTGTCGTCGCTTCGCGTCATCACGACTTCGGCGCCCATTTCGTTCTCGATCAGCGTTTTGAGCCGGGCCGCAACGTCAAGGACGAGCTCTTTTTCGGTGTAGCCACCGGGCCCGATAGTGCCTGTGTCGTGACCGCCGTGTCCGGCATCGATGACCACGCGTGAGAGCTTCAAGCCGAGACTGCGCACGAGCGATCGCGGTCCCGCGTTCGGCGCTTTGGCCGCAACGATCACTTTGCCGTCGGCGGACGGAGTCAACGGCGGAGCCGATGCCGGTGTCGTGATTGGCGGAGCCGGCTTGATGTCTGCAGGTTTCTTTGCCGGAGTCGTGGTTGCCGCCGTGGCCGCGGGCTTGGTTGGGGATTTGGTTGGTTCGGGAGCCGGCTCCGGTGCCGGCGAAGGTGGCGGCTGAACCGTGTCCACGGGCGGCGTCAAGGAAGCTGTCGTCGAAACCGGCATCGCCACCGCTGTTGTGGACGTTGTGGCGGTTCCAACCGGCGCGCCGAATGAAGCGGCAGGGACACTCGCGGTCTCTTTTCCCAGGACATCGATGATGAGCCGGTCCGGATTGCGCAGCGTAAAGCTGGTGACGCGGCCGATCGTGCCGAGATCCAGAACGACGCGAACCGTCGAAAGGTCATATTGGCCGACGCGGATCTGCTGCAGCAGTCCGGACTTCACCGGCCATTGTTTACCGATCAGCGCGGAATTCAGCCGGGCGGGCATGACGTCGATGAAGACCCGGTCCGGATCCTTGGCGTCGCCCTGCACAAATGTCACGTCGCCGCCGACATCGACGACCACGCGAACGGAATTCTGCGCTTCCCAGTACCGGATGTTGTCGACCGAGGTCGTTTTCTGAAGCGCCGCTGCCGTGTTCGGGTTCCCACCGCTGAGCCGTACAACGTCTTTTTCCGCGGTGTCTTTGAACGGCGAACTCGGATAGTCATGGATCATGAACTTCAGGGTTTTGACCGCGTCCGCGTTGTCTTTGATTTCTTCGTACAGTTTGGCAACGTTCATCAGCGCATCGTCCGCGTAGCCGGTGTGCGGCGTGATCAGGTACGTGCGTTGATAGGCCTGGATGACTTTCAAGTACTCCGCGCGTGTGCGTTCCGCCTCGGGTTTTTCGTTGAGAGCGGCTTCCATCGCTTGAGCGGCAACATATGCCTGATGGGCTTTCTGCAGAAGGACAGATTTTTCCGAGCGTGGGGCAGCAGAAACTGAAGCGGACAGAAGCGCAGCTATGAAGACTGCGTTTAGTTTCATTTACTTATCGTTTCGCTCTATCGAGCTCACATTCGCTCCGCTCATGTAATTACTGTTTCGCTCTACCGAGCTCATTCGCTCCGTTCATTAATTACCCGGCGGCGCAAAATTCGAGAAGTGCGCCACGCCGCGTTCGTCGACGACCTTATAGATCCTCGCCGGTTCCGGTTCCTGCGGAGCCGGCGCAATCGCTGCTGCTTTCGCAGGGGCAGGAGCGGGCTTCTCCTGGTAAATCGCCCGGATCTTGCGAACGTAATTCGTCGTTTCAGGGATTGGCGGGATTCGTCCCAGCCTCCCCACCAGATTTTCTCCCGCGTTATATGCAGCCAGCGAGAGATCCAGATTGCCGTTGAACTTGTCGAGCAGGAAACTCAGATAGTGCACGCCGCCGTCGACGTTCTGCGCGGGATCGAAGAAATCCCGGACGCCGTAACGTCTGCCGGTCTCCGGTATCAGCTGCATGAGGCCAAGGGCGCCCTTGTTTGAAACGGCCCATCTGTTGAAGTTGGATTCAGTCTTGATAACCGCCCGCACCAGCGCGGGATCCACGCCGTAGTTCTTCGAGATCGTGTCCACCAGCGCGCGTAACGGCTCCGGTATTTCTGCCGCCAGAACGCCGCCCGTTTCAACCGCCGCCAATATAACGGGCGCGGCCGCCGGCGTGGCTGTGTTCTCGATCACATTCGTGAACACCCTTCTGCCGTCTGCATTCACGATCGAGATGATGGTGTTATCGGCGGCAGACACCGGGATCGGAAGCAGGAACACAAAAAGCACAACAGACACAAGAACAGCCAACTCCTGTGCTTTTTGTGTCCTCTTGTGCGTCTTGTATTTATTCCCCATTACTGGTGGTCTAGTTAAGGAATTCAGCCACGATATTGTACACATTTTTCAAGGCATCTTCCAACTTTTCAGAATCTTTCCCGCCCGCCTGGGCAAAGTCCGGCCGGCCGCCGCCGCTGCCTCCGATGAGTTCAGCGACTTTCTTGATGATCTTTCCCGCGTGGAGGCGTTTTTGCAGGTCCGGAGAGACGACCGCCACCAGGGAAGCTTTGCCATTAGAGGCTAAACCGAGGACAACCACCCCGGAACCAATTTTTGATCCTGTATTTTCAGCAAGTTCCCGGAGCATCGACGCGTCGACGCCCTCGACTTTTCTGGAGATTACAGCCACGCCCTGAACATCCCTGGGCGCCTCGACCAGGTTTCCGATCTGGGAATTGGCGGATTTCCGCTTCAAGTCTTCCAGTTCATTCTCCAGTTCCCGCTGTTGATCGAGCAGGCGCGTGATGGCGCGGGTCAACTCGGTGCGGGGGGCGCGCAGCGTATGCGCCAGTTCCTGGAGCAGGTTTTCGTCTTCTTCGAGACGCAGATACGTCCCGAATCCGGTGAGCGCTTCGATGCGGCGGATGCCGGAAGCGATGCTCGATTCGCCCACGATCTTGAACAGGCCGACGTCGCCGGTCATCTTCGTGTGCGTTCCGCCGCACAGTTCCATGCTGACTCCCGGAATCGAAACGACGCGGACCTGCTGCAGGTATTTCTCTCCGAAGAACGCCAGCGCACCTTCGGCGACGGC
>DASXLG010000346.1 GCA_036496425.1 Terriglobia bacterium
GTTTTTGCGCCCCATCTGCGTCATCCGCGTCATCTGCGGCTAAAAACGTGACGAACTTCCTACCCTTTGTCCTGGCCGATCTCGCGCCGGGCGGTAAACTTCGCGCCGGAATCAACTACAGCAATTTCGTCCTCGCGACAAAAGATCCCGCGACCGGCGAGCCCCGCGGCGCCGCGCCGGATGTGGCGCGCAAGATTGCGCAGAGCCTCAACGTTCCTATCGAGTTCGTCACGTTTGAAACCGCCGGGGGGATGGCGGATGCCGTCACTACCGGCGTGTGGGATATCGCATTCCTCGCGAACGAGCCCGAACGCGCCGGCGGCATTCTGTTCTCGCCACCATACCTTCAGATCGAGGCTGGCTATCTTGTTCCGCCGGGCTCCGCAATTCGAAGCTTTTCAGAGGTGGATCAACCCGGCCTGCGGATCGCCATCGCTCTCAAGAGCGCCTATGATCTGTTTCTCAGCCGTACCCTGCAGCACGCCGGCCTCGTTCGGGCACAAGGCATGCCCGCCTCTTATGAGGTTTTCCTCACTCAGAAACTCGATGTCCTGGCCGGAATCAAACCGTGGTTATCGATAATCGAGGAGAAGTTGCCTGGCGCCCGCATCCTCGATGGACATTTCATGTCGGTACAGCAGTGCATCGGAACGCCGCGCGGCCGCGAAAATGGAGCGCGATTCCTGAGAGAGTTTGTCGAACGTTACGTGAAGTGAAACGCCGCCGCGCCGTTCCGTTATGAATGCGGTATCATGTCCCCGTTATGCCGATTTACGAATATCAGTGCAAGAAATGCGGCCATCAGTTCGAATTCCTCGTTATTCCTTCCGCGCCGGCGGCGGCCTGTCCGAAATGCCGCCACGCCAAGCTGGACAAGCTGATTTCCTTGTGTTCAGTGAGCTCTGAGGGTACGCAGCAGGCGCATTTGAAAGCCGCGCGGAAGGCCGCAACTGCAGTACACAAGGACAAGCAGTACGAGGAACACAAGGCGGCTCACCACCACGACGACTGACGCGGCTACCACTTGAGTCCGGTCACATCGATCGGATCGAGGAGCTTGAATACGAGCGCATCCTTATCGGTGTCTTCGGTCGCGGGGCCGGCCGCGAATTCTCCGACTGCGCCCGCTCCCACACTCGGATTCCTGGCTATTTCCGCGCCTGCGGCGGCTCCAAGCGCGCCTCCGATCAATTCGCTGGCAGCGCGTCCCATAAGAGAGAGGTCCGACGCGCGCTTCAGGTCGGTCGTCAGCGGGCTGCTGTGGAGCGGGACCGTACGGTTTTGCGCCATCAAGCTCAGGAGGCGCAACGTGACTTTACCTTCGTCTCTCGGATGCTTTTCGACGGAGAGGACGCGCACGAATCCCCGCGCCTCGGCTGGAACCGCGGGGTAGGTGCCTGCCATAACCGTATCCGCGATGATCGCCTGCATGATGTCGCCGGACTTTGTTTCGCTGGAGAGTTCTCCGACCAGCCGTATGCGGATGCGGGTGCCTGCCGGAAGCACAACGCGGGCTGGACTGTTCACCACCTGATCCGCCGAAGCCCTGATCGACCGGACTGTCCAGATCGAGAGAGCGATGACCAGCGACGGGCCGAAGATACATAGCAGAAACAGAAAACGCCGCATGTCACTTTCCCAGCAGCCTGCGTGCCAGCCCTGCGTTGTTCATCCGCCGTGCGCGGCCGTTCTTTCGCAACTTATTGAAGGCTCAGCCTATCGTAACGGCGCCGAAAAGGCAGGCATCACTTCGTCCACGAACAGCCGCAAGGATTTGAGGGCCTGCTGATGCGGCAGTCCGCCCCAGGCGAAAACGCAAAGCACGTAGTTGCAGGCGCTTGTCTCAATCAGTCTGGTCATTTGCTCGCGCACGCGCGACGGCGAGCCGCATAGAACGGTTTCGTTCTGTGCCGCGCTTTCCCAGGAAAAACGGGCATCCATGCTGTGATCATTGTTTTCATGCCAGAGTTTCGTAATGGACCGGTACCAGCGGTCATGGGCGCCACGGGCCAGTTGCAGCCCTTCGGCATCGGTCTCCGCGACCACGATCAGCCGCATGATGCCAAGCCGCGGCGAACGGACGTGGGCGTTTAATCGATTCGGGTCGTTCCGATGTTCATTCCAGACCTCGCGGTATTTATCGACCTGCCGCCGCACATGCGCCGCCGGACCCAGCCCTGCAAAATTGAAGCCGTGACGAGCTGCGTATGGAATGCTTTCCAACGAACTGGTCGGGTACCACAGCGGGGGATACGGCCGCTGCAGCGGATGAACTTCGACCGGGACGTCCTCATACTGGTAATGCTCGCCTTTGAAGTTGATCCGATCGGACGTCATCGCGGCGATCAGCACCGACATCGCCTCTTCATACATCGCACGCGAACGGCTCACGTCGATTCCGAAGTAGCGGACTTCATGAGGCGAGGCGCCGCGTCCGACTCCCAGTTCCAGGCGTCCGATGCTCAAGTTATCGAGCATCGCGATGTCATCGGCGAGCCGGACGGGATCGTACAAAGGAAGCACGTAAGTCAATGGGCCGAGGCGGATTTGTCTCGTCCGTTGAGCCGCTGCCGCAAGGAAAAGCGACGGAGAGGGTGCGAGCCCCAGCGCTGTGCCGTGGTGTTCTGCCAGGTGATAACAGAAGAATCCGGCAGTATCGGCGGCTTCCAGCAGCTGCAGCCGCTCTTCATAAAGCTGATGCAGGGGAACTGTTCCCTGATCGATCCAGTCGAAAAGCCCAAAATCGACGCCCATCCGCGTACTGTACGGAAAAGACCCGTCCGTTCGCAAACCGGATTTTGCTCTTGCATCGACGGCCCGGCGGCACAGACAATCTGCCAGAATATGCCGAAGGATCGACAGAATGATCTGGGGCAGGAGATCGAAGCCCTGAAAAGGCGCGTCGCCGAGCTCGAGCAGGGAGAAATGGCGCAGTTCTTCCTGGCCGCAATCGTTGCCTCCGCCGACGATGGGATCATCAGCAAAACCCTGGACGGCACGATCCGTACCTGGAATGAGGGCGCTCAACGGATACTCGGCTACACGCCGCAGGAAATCGTAGGCAAGCCGGTCTACAAGCTGATTCCTCATCACCTTTACGATGAAGAGCGTGAAATCCTGCTCAAGATCAGCCAGGGCGGGCATGTCTCGCATTTTGATACGATCCGAATCGCCAAAGACGGCCGGCAATTAAACGTTTCCCTGTCGATCTCGCCGATCAAGGACCGGCAGGGCAACATCATCGGAGCCTCCAAAATCCTTCGGGACATTACGGAACGCAAACGGATTGAGGAAGAAAGGCAGGCCGCGCTGAACGAAGCCCGTCATGCCCGCCAGGAAGCTGAAGTTGCGAGCCGCGTCAAAGATGAATTTCTGGCGACGATCAGCCATGAGCTTCGGACGCCGCTGACAGCCGTTCTCGGATGGGTCCGGATGCTTCGCGCCGGCAAATTGGACCCGGAAACGTCGGGGCGCGCGATGGAGGTCATCGATCGAAACGTCCGATCTCAGGCCCAGTTGATTGAGGATCTGCTCGATATTTCGCGGATCACCATGGGTAAGTTGCGGCTCGACGTCCGTCCGGTTCAACCTGCGAGCGTTATCTCAGCGGCGGTGGAATCGCTGCGCTTTGCCGCGGACGCCCGCCAGACCCGCATTCAGACGGTCCTGGATTCCAATGCGGGACCCATCGTGGGCGATTTTGAAAGGCTTCAGCAGGTAGTGTGGAACCTGCTTTCGAATGCCATCAAATTCACGCCGAAAGGCGGGCGCGTGCAGGTTGTGCTGGAGCGGGTGAATTCGCACATCGAGATCCGCGTGACGGATACCGGCCGCGGACTGAAGCCGGAATTCCTGCCGTACATATTCAATCGATTCAGCCAGGCGGAAGCCGTCACGACCCGCACTCATGGCGGGCTGGGAATGGGACTTGCCATCGCAAAGGCTATCGTGGAATTGCATGGCGGCACGATCACGGGGACGAGCGAAGGCGAAGGCAAAGGCGCCACGTTCACGGTACATCTGCCGCTGATGCCCATCAGCCGCGAATTCCCGGCGGAGCGCGCTCATCCGAAAGCAGGCTGGAGCGAGATTTCGCTGGAATGCCCGCCGGAAGTGGCCGGCCTCAAAGTTCTTGCGGTGGACGATGACGCGGACACTTGCGACATGATCCGAACCGCTCTGGAGCAGTGCGGCGCCGTTGTCGAAACGGCAGGAAGCGCCGATGCCGGTTTTGAGGCTTACAAGTCGTTTCAGCCGGAAGTGCTGATATCCGACGTCGGCATGCCCGAGGTTGACGGTTACGAATTCATCCGGCGTGTCCGCGACTACGAGCGGCAAACGAAAAGAAAGGTTCCCGCCGTCGCCCTTACCGCGTTTGCCCGGATCGAAGATCGCGTGAAATCGCTCGCCGCAGGCTACCAGATGCACGTCGCGAAACCCGTTGAGCCCGGCGAACTTCTGACAATTGTCGCGAGCCTGTCCGGGTTTATCGACCGCCGCCTTTGATGCAATTTCCAATAGATTTCCCTTCCTATTTCAGCACCTGAAGCTCGGGCTTAACCCCCGCTGGCAGCGGGTAGCGATCCACATTCAACAGCATCGATACGAGCTGGTAATAACCCATCACGCCGATCAGGTCGACCACGCCGTGCTCACCGAACTTATCCTTCGTCGCTTTGAAAATGGGATCGCTCACTTGATGGGTCTTCAACAACTCGGTGGTGAAGTTGTAGACCACGGTTTCGTCGGCGTCCATGGACTCCGGCCGTTTACCCGCCGCGATCGATTTGATGATTGCTTCGCTCAGTCCGGCCTGGGCGGCCGCAGCGCGATGCGCGTTCCATTCGTACTGAGCGGTCCAGTGCCTGGCTGTCATGATGATCGCCATTTCATTCAGTTTTTTGGGGATGGAAGAATGGAATCGCATGGATGCGCCGAATTGTTGAGCGAGGTCGCCCATTTCGGGGCTGCGCAGCAGGACATTGAAAGGACCGCTGGCGCCGCGCCGCTCGCCGCTGACGAGGTGGTCCATCATGGTTTTCTGTTGCGGCGTCATCTCATCGTAATTGAGCGGTTTGAACCTGTCGCCGACGAGCTTGATGTCCCGCGGATTCGGCGCCGGAGCCTGCCCGGCCAGAAAAGTTCCCAACAGCAGAGCGGCGGCGGCGCAAATCGCGATAGATGCGTAGAACTTCATGATCCCTCCCTCGTTTTGCGCGTAGTTTACATCAAAGCGGAACCGAGAAGAATTTCCGCTCTGGCGTGTGCAAGGAAAAAGCGCCATTCCGTAAGCCATCACCCCTCAGGGTTTTACAGATGGCAGGACTGTTGCAGCATGTAGGACAAGGAGGGTCTATGCTTAACGTGAAACGAACAATTGCGCGATTCATTATGCCATCGGCGGCGATAGTGGTCATTGTGGGCCTCGCTCTGGCATTTGGACAGGTCGCCGTCACACCGGCAGCCGCCGCCAGCCCGGCCTTGACGGCCGCAGCCGCCGCGGGAGCCGCGGCACCGAGTCCAGCAGACGACCATCGGTACTATGACAAGGAGCACAGGGACTATCACGTCTGGAACGACCATGAAGATCATAGGTATCGCGAGTATTTGAAAGAACGGCACCGCGAATACCGGAGCTTTGGCAAGCTGAACCGCAGGGACCAGGCCGCCTACTGGCATTGGCGGCATGAACATCCGGAAGAAGTGCGGTAACACCTTAAATTAATGCTATTGGACCATTGCATCAGTTCGACAGTTCTTCATTTCTTCAACTTGAAGCAATAAAGAAACCTGCAATGATGCAATGATCCAATTGTCAGAGAAATTCCCTAAATTCATTCGATCCCTGGCTTATTATTGTGGGCCGAGGATCCTATGCGAATTTGCATTCTTCTCTGGCTGATGCTGGCTGCGCCTGCGTTTGCGCAAATGGAGCTGTCCGGCGAGTGGGCCGGCAAGTATCACGAAGATCAAACCGATCGCATTCCCGGCGATGTGCAAGGCGATTTCAGCGGTGTACCATTAAATGACGCCGCGCGAATGTACGCCGAATCCTACGACGTTCGCCGCGTTGTGCTGCTGGAACATCAATGCGCCCCTTATAATCTCGCGCACATCTTCCGCGGGCCGATGCAGTTCCGCATCTGGGAAGAAAAGGATCCGGCAACCCAGCAGATCATCGCCTACAACGAATTCCTCGGCACCTATCAGCAGTTCCGGAAGATCTGGATGGACGGCCGTCCGCATCCTCCCGAATACGCACCCCATACCTTCATGGGATTCTCCACCGGAGAATGGCATGGAGATGTCCTGACCGTAACGACGACGCACATCAAGAAAGAATTCTACCGGCGCAGCGGCATTCCCAGCAGCGACCTGACGACCGTTGTCGAACACTACATCCGGCATGGAAACCTTCTGACCCACGTGATGATCGCGACTGATCCTGTCTATCTCTCCGAACCGTACGTCAACAGCGAAGAGTTCGTCCTGATGGAACGTGGTAATCAGAACTGGCTGTACAACTGCGAATACGCGATGGAAGTTCCCACGGACAAGAACAAGGTGCCACATTTCCTGCCCGGCAAGAATCCGTTCATCAAAGACTTTTCGGACAAATTCGGCCTGCCGTTCGATGCGGTCTTCAGTGGCGCAATGTCCACATATCCGGAGTACATGGCGAAAATCGAATCCGGATCGATTCCCAAACCTGTGAATACCTCCGCTTCGAATACTGCCGTGAAGCCGGCTGCAGCCTCGGATGCTTCGCAGGGCGATGTCAAAATCTTTCATGTTCAAGGAAATGTCTACCTCTTGTACGGTGCGGGCGCCAATGTTGCCGTGCAGATCGGCGATGAAGGCGTGGTCGTCGTGGATACGGGATCGGCGGCGAACCGCGAAAAAGTTCTTGCCGCGATCCGGCAGCTCTCGACAAAGACCATCCGCTGGATTGTCAACACGGCCGCGGATGTTGATCACACCGGCGGAAACGCCACGATCTCTCAAGCCGGAATGACGGTAAACGGCAACCCTGCCGCGATCATCGCCAATGAGAAAACGCTGGCGCTCATTACCGATGCCGGCCGTCCGTCGACTGAATGGCCCTTGAATACATTTTCCGAAGATCAGCGCGACTTTTACTTCAACGGAGAAGCGATTTTCGTTTATCACATCCCGCGCGCTCATACAGATGGGGATGTGATGGTTTATTTCCGCGGCTCGGACGTTCTCGTTTCCGGCGATCTTTTCCTGGAGACAAGCTATCCCGTAATCAATGCCAAAGAGGGCGGCGGCGTGGGCGGTTTTATTCAGGGGCTGAACAAGATGCTCGATATCGCCGTACCGAAATACCTGCAGGACGGCGGAACCTATGTGATTCCCGGCCATGGCCGGGTCAGCGACGAAGCGGATGTCGTGGAGTATCGCGACATGATCTACATCATCCGCGATCGCATTCAGGACATGATCAAACGCGGTATGTCGCTCGAGCAGGTGAAGGCCGCGAAGCCCACGCTGGATTATGACGGGCGGTACGGGGATCCATCTGTTTTCATCGAAGCCGTCTATAACGATGTCAGCGGGAAGAAATAGGGGACATATGAAACGTACAACGTTGATCTCGGTGTCCGGATTCTTCCTGATTTCCGTTTTTGTATTGGCGCAAGGCGGCGGGCAGCGGGGAGCGCCGGCGGTTGCGAAGGCGATCGCTCCGGTGGACTTCACGGGTTACTGGGTAGCGGTCGTCAGCGAAGACTGGCGTCATCGCATGATGACGCCGCGCAAAGGCGACTACGAAAGTATCCCGCTCAACGCGGAAGGCCGTCGGGCCGCCGATACATGGGATCTCAATAAAGACAATCAAGCCGGCGTCCAGTGCAAAGCCTTCGGCATCGGCGGCATCATGCGCGAGCCTGGACGGCTCCATATCACCTGGCAGGATGACAACACCATGAAGGTCGATTTCGACGCCGGCACACAGACCCGCCTTCTCAATTTCGACAAAACGAAACTGCCGAACGCTTCAGAGAAAGCGGACAGGACCTGGCAGGGAATTTCCCTCGCGCAATGGGAAGGGCCCGCTCTCGGGCAGCGCGGCCGGGGAACGCCGGCGAATGCAGCGCCGCTCGATCCGGGCGGCGGCGGCGCGGGTCTGCGCGGCGGTCCGGCTCCGCCATCCGCAGTGCTGCAAGGCGGGTCGTTGAAAGTAGTGACGACTCATTTCCGTTCGGGATATCTCAGGAAAAACGGCGTGCCATACAGCGAGGATGCCACCATCACCGAATATTTCAATCGCTTGCCGCAGTCGCCGAACGGTGACAACTGGCTGCTCGTCGTCACCACTGTCGACGACCCGAAATATCTCAATGAGCCGTTCTATACGAGCACGCAGTTCAAACTCGAGCCGAACGGCTCGAAGTGGAATCCGACGTCGTGCAAAACGCCGCCTCCGCCGAAGTAGTGTATTCAACACACCCTGTCAGCCCGGTTACTTCCCCTGCGCTTTCTGAATCGGCGGCGGCAGTGGCGCAGGATCGATATAGCCGCGCGTTCCATCCGGACGGATCGGGCCGGGGCCGAAGCCGAGGTGATCCTTATCGATGTTGTTTTCGCTGCAGGAGTATTCCTCGATTTCTTCGTCGGGCTTGCCCAGTACCCACGTTCGTGAATACGTAAACGGCTTCGTATAGAACTTCGGATCTTCGATTCGCGTTTCGACGTGGATGTGGTTCAAGTCCGGCCGCGTCCAGCGCTCGACAACGTGGAGCGCATCGCTGTGCGGATTGGCATTCTCGTCGATCCAGACCTTGTCGTCCTTGAAGCCGATCGAGTCGATGACCAGTGTGTCTCCCTCCCAGCGGCCGAGCTCCTCACCGAAGAAGGAAGGATCGGGATCGTCGGAATGCTTGCGCTTGGGATCGATTGGAATCAGGCGGTAGTAGCTGTACCAATAGAGGAACGCGACTTTCTTTGCTCCCTGCAGCACCTCGAAGGGGAGGCCGCTTGCGTCGTGGCGGGGAATGCCGCCGATGATGCACAAACTCTCCGGATCGATCGTCGCAGTCAGGTTGCGCTGGAGCGCCGCTTCTCCAGCAGGAGTGAGCGGAAGTTTAAATCCCGGCTGGTCCTTCCCGATGTTTCCACCCGGAGTCGTCTGGCGTGTCCCTTTCCAGTAACCGCTCAAATCGGGATGACCATCCGCCATGCGAGGCGCCGGCTTCGGGTTCGCGGACTTCACGTCATCGACGGTCAGGGGATTGTCCTGGCGCGCAAACGCGGCAGACGAGAGGATGCAAGTACCCGCGAGCGCCAGAACCGCGTAGGCAGCGAAGATCGATATACGCCGCATGGCTGCTCCTTATGGATTACCCGGACCGCCGTCGCCCGCGGAACCGCCGGAGACGACGCGTCCGTCCGGCAGCGTCACGCGCCGCGCGTCCATCAGGTGCGATCCGTCTTTTGCGCGATAGCCGTCGACCACCATCGTGTCGCCCAGCTTGATATCGCCGCGCCTGAAACCGCGCCGCGACAGGGCTCCCGGCGATCCCGCTTCACAACTCCATCGCGTGACATTGCCGGCCTCGTCTTTCACATCGATATAGAAGTATGAGTGCGGATTGGTCCACTCGATCTTGGCCAGCGACCCTGTGACGCGGAGCGCCTGGCTGGCATCGAATTCCGCCGCAAAGGAGTGATGCGCGAGCAGCGGCGCGGCCAATGCCGCAATCAGGACAATCGTCAGCGCGAAAGGTCTCATGGGAACCTCCGGCCGTATTTTATTGGTTTTCGTCTGCCGGCACCAAGGCAATACAAGTGGAAGAAAACGGAGTTCCGCGAGAGCAGCCCGCAGAAATGTTTCCACTTTCGGACAGATTCAGAATGTCGGCGGGCCAGGCGGGGTCGATTAAGAAACGCGCCTCAGCACTTCGATACGACCCGCGTTTGGACCAACCGTGGTTCGGCCGGCGACAGAGGCGGCATGGAGACTGGCCAAGGCCGGTTCACCCGAGACAGGGGATCGCATTCTTCCGGTTCGCGGTCCGGTCCCAAGCCCACGACGGTACAGAAATCCCGGAATCCGTTCCGCGATAGAGGCAGCTACGCCGTCAACCGCTTCGGCTCACCACGCGACTGCCGCGCAATATGACGTTTCGGGAACGGTGCTGTTGAAAGGCGTCATCACGCGCATCGAATGGAGCAATCCCCACATTCACGGAACGACGCTGTCATTCGAACGCCTATCCCTCAAACCCCCCGCTGATCATTCCAAAAACCAGCATTCCGCCTGCGCGAAATCCATCATGCTCCCCGACGGGAGCCGGTTCACATTTGTGGTCGGGATTTAAGCTTTCCCTCGGATGAACATGGAGGGGCGCACCCATGAATTCCCAGCAATTCAGCGACGCACGTGCTTGCGCCTTGTTGCCAGAGCGAGGATGCCTCCGGACAACAGCACGAGCGAACTTGGCTCCGGCACAGCAGAGACGGGGGGACCGGAAGGCCCGAACACCGAAATCGTACCTGTTGCATTGTCGCTGCTAACTACCGTGAAACTCGGGTCCGTAAAATTCCTGCTGTCCACCTCGACCACCAGATCGGGAGTGGCCTCATTGGGGACAATTCCGGTGGTTGTGTCCGGCGGGCGCGTGAACATGTCGAATGTGATCACATCGCCGGTGGAGCTCACCCGGCCGGGAATGTAGTCCCCTTGGCACTCGCCTTCGTCCTGAGGGCCGCACTCGTTCCCGCCCCTTCCGGACAAAATGTCGTATCCCACATCGGTTTTATATCCGCCGAAGCCGGCCCAATTGATCATCGTAATGTCAGCGGCGGATCCGCGCTCGTTGTAGACCTGAAGCATGAAGTCCACGCAGCCGTTACAGAAAACGTTGTTGGGGTCAGAAACCGCTTCACCGATGATTTCAAAGTAGGTGGAATCCGTGGTTACGTTACCGGAAGTGAAGGTGGTTACGCCCTGAGTGGAGAATGTGTTCAGGACTGTGCCCGAAAAGTAGCCTCCAAGGCTGAAGATATCCGGAGTGCCGCTCGAACCCGGCATCAATGGGTCGGCATTGGCAGGTAGCGGGATCACCATTACGCTCAGTATGCCGGCGAGAAACATAAGTACCGTCAGTCGAGTCTTCAGCATAATCCCTCCCAAAATTCGACGAAATTCGTGTCGGGCGACAAGTTTTTGCGCGGATTTCGCACCTTAGCTGGGGCGAACAGTATTTTCAGCAGATATTTATGTAAATACGCCTTTCGGCGTAGGGAAGGTCTCAGCACAATCCGGAGACTGGATTGCGCGGCCGCAGTCGGGCTTTGCCCAACGGGAAATCAACGACGGCGGATGTGGACTGTAGGCGCGGTCTATGACCGCGCCTACAGCGGGAAAAGGCCACCGAAGGCTTCCGGGGTGTCTAAGCTAACGATGGGCACGAATAATCTCCCAAACGCGGTTGACAGCTGCGGTGCGAGTTCCAATGCCCAGTTTTTGATAAATATTTTCCAGGTGTTTCTGGACGGTACGTGGGCTTAAGTCCAGGATTTCGCCGATTTCCGCGTTGGTCTTCCCCAACACCAGCCATTCCAGGACCTGAACCTGGCGTGTTGTCAAACCGAAGGATCGCAATGCCTCGGGGCGAATATGCGAGCTGTCCTCGGTCAGCAACAGCAGCGTGGACCATTCGTCGAGCATCATTCTGACGGTTAATCGGGACTGATCCTTTTCAATGACTAACGGTGCCGGGCGAACTCCGCTGTCAAGTAACTCTCTTTGCCGTTGCGCCCATCGTTGCAGGCCGTCCGGAAGTGTGTGGCGAGTCTGCGCTCCGAAATATCGTGTGATTAGCGCTTCTGCGTGTGGAGAGGGGGGAAGAACGCGTCCACCGGGCGTCATTGTGACCACCGCGCTTTGTGAAGGCTGCGCCGTCTGAGACAGAATCCGCGCCTCCTGGGAGAACGACGTGAATGCCTCGGCGTTCTTGTATGCCTGACGGATATGCGGGCTGGCGCATGCCAGCAATTGCCGCTCGCGTTCGGAAAAGTCGACCATCGCACGGTTGAGGGAAAGTGCAAGCACCCATGACGCGTCGACTTGAACGGTAAATGCGATTTGATGTTCGATTCGTAAAGGATGGAAAAACTCTTCGTAGATACCGAGATCGTGAAACTTCGGACGGCTCAACAGGTCGGCAATTTTGACGACGTCCTGCGCCCCGCGATCGAACAGCGGCAGCAGTGGGTGCTGGTACACGAATTTTTCGTAACCTTCGGCCACATCGTCGCCGACGCCGGCCGGATCCGTGAGATGTTCCGTCGGGTGTGTGCGGGTCATGTCGGTTGCGCTGTACGCCGCCACGTCCGCCGGCGCCAGTTCCCGCAGCGCCGTAACGGCGTGCCGATGAAAAGCAGGCAACTCACGAAGTTGGTACATGTCGTGAAGGAAATCGAGCAGACTGGTGAAATCGTCGGTCGATAAGGTGTTACGCATACGTGTGGTTGGCAAGGTAAGGTAACACGTGGTTTACGGGACTACAACGAATCGGCTACGGAGCATAAATGAAAGCACGTCGGCGGCACATGCGGCGACAAACGCGGAGTGTCGGGCAGCCTGCGAACCTGGGAATTGCCGGTTCATTTCCACGGCCAGGCCATACTGTTCACAAGATGGCTAACGCTGTATTGAGTATTTACAGCCGATCCGGATCACCCGCATCCGGCCGCGGCCGCGGTATCCCATGCGATAACACGATCGAAGCGAATCGAAATTGTTCGACTCCACGTAAGAAACAAGCCCTTTGAAGCCCTTGTATGCCGCCAGCGAGCGTCATTCCGATCGCGTGGAACCGCTGGCCGCGATATGCAGACAACGTGAAACTGCCTTTTCAAAATTCTGATCAAGGCCGGGAAAACCTGGTCCGGTTTCTAAAATCATGATCAAGGTTGGGAAATCCTGGTCTGGTTTCTAAAATCCTGACCAAGGCTGGGAAAACCTGGTCCGGTTTCTAAAATCATGATCAAGGTTGGGAAATCCTGGTCTGGTTTCTAAAAATCCTGACCAAGGCTGGGAAATCCTGGTCTGGTTTCTAAAATCCTGATCAAGGTTGGGAAATCCTGGTCCGGTTTTCAAAATCCTGACCAAGGTTGGGAAATCCTGGTCCGGTTTTCAAAATCCTGGTCAGGGCTGGAAAATCCTGGTCCGGTTTCTAAAATCCTGATCAAGGTTGGAGAATCCTGGCCATTGTCCTTAATTCCTGGTTCTGCGATGCGGACCGTCACAAATTACCCCATCTTCAGAACGGACGAAAATATTTTTTCGTTGCACCTAACGCACTTGTTTTGATGAGCATGCGTCGTTTCGGCCCGATTTTTATCGCGAGAATTTTCCTACCCCTTCCGGTTTTATAGGCATGGAGCGAATTTTTGAGATCGAAACAGCGAGAGCAACGGGGTCCGGAGATTTCAAAAAAGTTTGTAAGGTTTTGCCCGTTTCCGTCGTTTTACCTATAGAGGGCAATGAGCATCAGTAAGAGGGAATATTAAGTATCGAGATGTGGAGAGACAGAGAAGCCGGCCGCATGTCTCTCGACCTTTATCGGCGCGGCTGGCAAAACTCAAACACAAGGTGAAATATGGCTAAGAAAACTTCGACACCGATTCAAATCAAGGCAAAGCTTGGGATGCAGGATGTGGCCGATATGGATGTCGTGAAGGCGCTGACTGCAGCGTACAACGGCCTCCTGAACAACTCGGCATTTCCGACTTTCCCGGTCGATCTGGTCTCTTACAAGGCCGGCATCGATAAATTCAGTGCGTTGGTCATCGACGCGGAGGACGGCGGTAAGAAAGCCACCTCCGCGAAAGATGAACAACGTGGGGTCGTCATCAAGATGTACACGCAGCTCGGACATTGCGTCGAAGCGGCGTGCAACGACAACATGGCGATCTTCGTTACCAGCGGCTTCACGGCGCAATCGAAAACAAAGACTGCGCCGGCGCCGTTGACTGAAGCGGCGTTCAGCTCGATTGATCGCGGGCCCAACAGCGGCGACGCGGTGGTCAAACCCGAAAATCAGCCGGGCGCCATGCTCTTCGAGGTGCATTACGCACTTCAAGGCGCGGGCGGGACACTCGGTCCCTGGACATCGGTAACCATAACCAGTCCCAAGAAGGTAACCATCAGCGGCCTGACCATGGGCGGAATTTATCAGTTCCAGATCCGTGCGCTGGGTAAGCTGGGTTATACCGACTGGATGGATACCAAGACCTTCGTCGCCGCTTAACAGCGCTGCGGGGCCTTGCCCAACGGGAACGGGAATAGCCACAAAAGGCACATCAGGGAGCAAGAAAGCACAAGACGGAGGTCATTCGCGATGTCTTTGTGCCTTTCGCGTTCTGCTATGTGTAACAAGGGCGTAGGTTTTAGTTTTTTAACACAGTTTTTCTAGATCCAAGAGGGCCAAATCGGTGATGCGGAACTGCAAGGCAGTGGCCATCACGGTTTGGCCTTTTTTGTTGAGTCGGTAGTAGTTGGTTTTGGGAACCCTGTGAATCAGTTCATGAGATGTAACGCGCCGCGGTCTTCTCCCCTGAAGTTCTCCCAATAAAACAAACTGAATTTATCGCGCTGGCTCGCGCCGAGAGGTGCCGGGTGGTTGAAAGAGCGGGATAGGATACGTGTCTAGTGTAGGGGGGAGAGGTATCCCATCCCAAAATGGGGAGTAGGAGTCCATAAGGAAGGCCGCCGGGAGCGGCCGAAGTCGCGCTTGATGCCGAGGAACTGAAGCGGACAGAAACTGGCTTCCAGTGGTTGGGAAGGAGAGGAGGGAGGAGTCCCGCCGATTCGCGATGAAACGAACCGGCGGGGAGAGACTCAGGTTAGGGGATCTGGAATCCAGCTCCGCCGCCACGAGCCCTCGGACCTGCTCAACCAGCAGGCAGGTAAAGCCGGGGCGCGACCCCCGGCAATTCAGAACGGCAGGCGGTACTGGCTGCCGTCATGGACGATAAAGCCTTCATCGCGGGCGCGGCGGATGGCCAGATCTGCCGTGCGTTTGGAGCATTGAGCGGATTGAATGACGCGTTGGCGGAGTTGGGTGAACGCGGCCGGAGAGCCAGCGTCGGCAAGAGCGCGGGCGACATCGGCGGGCTCGGCCTTGCGGCGAGCCGCCGGTGGGACAGAAGAGGAGCCGGAGGGAGAAAACCAAAGAGAGACAGTATCCAAAGCGAGCGTTCGGGAAGGCAAGGGAGCGGCATAACGAAACTGAAAGCGGAGTTCGACGGCGGGGATTTCGGCGGAAGGCCTGGCGAGCAGGAGGTAGGAATCGCCGACAGCATGGAGAGCCGAAGAGCCGCGGAACGCGCTGCCGAGTTCATAACGGCCGGCCGATTTTCTAATGTGATGGATGATGATGAGTGCGGCTCCCGAGGCGTCACGGAGACGGAGCAGGGATTGGCAAAGAGCGGCCATGGCGCGGGTGTCGTTTTCGTCTTGATCGTGTGAGGAGTAGAGAGGATCGATGACGATGACCTCGGCCTTGGCGGAACGAGCCGATTGAAGGAAGTGATCAAGGCCGGCTTGAGAGCTGAGCAGATGACCGCCCACGCGGGTGTCCACAAACAGAGTGGAGTCGGCGCGATTGCCGATGAGTTTGCGCATGGTGGCCAGGCGAAGGGCAAATTGCGGAGTGGGTAATTCAAACTGACAAATCAGGACACGCCGTGGAGAAGGGACGTTGAAACCGGCGTGGTCTCCACCGGAGGCCAGAGCCAGAGCGAGATTGGCGGCGAGCAGCGACTTGCCGGCTTTAGGTTCTCCCCCGATAAAGAGAATGCCCTGGGAGGGCAGCAGGCCGGGTTCAATCAGACACGGCTCGGGCGCGTGACGATCGGTGAGCAATTCCGCCAAAGATAAAACGGAGGGAGAGGATTTCGAGGAGACGCTCACAGCAGAGCCTCCGAGGCGGCATCGACCAGAATGGTTTCGTCGATAGTGGCGGCTTGGCGTAGCGCCCCCAGACGCAACGCGGTCAGAGCGAGTTTATTGACCTTGCGGGGAATGCCTTTGGTGACCTGGTAGAGGGCCTGACGGGCCGTGTCGTCAAACAGCGGAGTGGAAACGCCGGCGGCCTTGAGCTGATGGGCGATATAGGTGTCGAGTTCGGAGCGGGAGAGTCCTTCCAGATGATAGTGCACGCCGATGCGCTGGCGGAGCGCTTCATGAAGCTGAAGCGCCAGCGTGCGGCGCAGCAGAGGCTGACCGATGAGCAACAGGGTGAGAAAGTGGCAGGAATCCATTTCAAAATTCAAAAGCAAAGGCAGCTGTTCCAGAGCGGCATGGGACAGCAGTTGCGCTTCGTCAAAGACGAGAATGGGATGCTGCTTTTTGGTTTTGTTCAGACGGAGGATGGCCTCGGCGATCTGATCGACCAGATCGCCCTTGAAGTGAGCGGGCTCCAGATCCAGATCGCGCGCCAACTGGCGGAGCAGATCCAGAGCGGAGCCCGAGCTCCAGTGGAGATAGATCGTCTTGTAGAGATTCGGATTGAGGCCGGCCAGCCAGAGCCGGGCGGCGGTGGATTTGCCGGAGCCGGGATCGCCGGTGAGCAGGCCCACGCCGCGGTGATCGGCGAGAAACTGAAGGCGCGCTTTGGCCTGCGACCAGGCGGTGGATTCAAACAGTTGTTTGGGATCGGGACTGGAGGCGAAGGGTGTTTTCTTAAAACCGAAGAAGGTTTCAAACATCGCCGCCCTCCCGTTTCTGGAGAAGCAATTCGACATTTGATGCCGGTAGGTTGAGCGGGAGGGGTAGGCGCGGGTTTCGACGAGATCCAGAGTCCGTTGGCGACGGGATCGGCGAGGCGGGCCGCGCCGGCAAACACGCCGCCAAAGTAGACGTCGGCCTCGGCCGGGTCCATGGGATCGAAGCGGATCTCGACTTTGTGGCCGATCAGATGGGCGGGGGCTTCATAGAAGCGTTTTTGCAGCAGGAACGTGCAATCGCGTCGGACGACGCGGTCGAGGCGGAAGAAGAACAGGCGCCGGACATCGGTGGCGGGCGGCAGTTGACGGACTTGTTCGATATCGCGCTGCCAGCGGGCAAGCGGCGTGGTGTCTGGAGGTAAGCCGCCATGCGGTTTACGGTGATAGGCGGTTTGAATCCAGGCGTCGAGACGCGCGTTGAGATCCTCCATGCTGGAGATTTGCTTCAGGTCGAGGCTGGCCAGGCATTGCTCTCTCATGCCGCGAAAGAAACGTTCGATTTTCCCGCGGCCTTCGGGTTGATAGGGCGGGGTGTGGACAATCAGAATCCCGAGCGTGGCCGCGATGCGGGCCAGTTGAGCCGAGCGGTAGACCTGGCCATTGTCGACATAGAGGCGGACCGGAATGCCTCTGGCGGCGACGGCCTGGCGCAGGCAATCGAGCAGGGATTCCAAACCTTCATCGGCGTAAAACTGCGCATGGGGAATCAGACGGGATGCATCGTCGAGAACGGCGTAGAGCATCGCCTGTTGTTTGCCTCCGCCCGGACGGGGGATGTAGGGACCAAACATCATGTCGGATTGCCAGATCTGGTTGGCAAACTCCGCTTCAAATTTCTTGTGCGCGGCCGGAGCCAGCAGTTGCTTCTGAGTTAATCCTTTAGCTTTGAGAAAGCGGTAAAGACTGGCCGCCGACAAGGGCCGTGAGCTGGTGTCGCCGGAGACCAGCGCCAACTCGCGCAGCAGGGTGGTCCCGGAGCGGTGCGGGTTTTCCCGCTTGAGCCGCTCGATCAATGCCGCCAGCTGCGGGGAGATGACCTTGCTCTGGCTGCGATCCTTGCGGGTCTTCACGCCGAGAGCCTCCAATCCTCCCTTGCGGTAGCGCCGGGCCCAGATCAGCAAGGTGTCGACTGAAACGGTGGTGCGGTCTGAGCCCGGAATGCTGTAGCGCAGCGCCGCTAGTTCACGGGCGCGGCGCAAGAGCTCGCCGCGCGCCAGCTTTTCAAGAACCAGAGTGGCAATCAGACCATAACGGAACAGGGCAATTTTTTCAGATTTGGAATCGTCCATTCGGAAATAACCTCCTGGACCGGGACCTTAACCGGAGGGTTTTTCCGTGTCGATGCAAGAGGTGTGTAAAGCCTGCGCCCTGCCGCCCTCAGCGGAGTTGAGACTGAAGCGCCGGCCCTGCGGAGCCAGAGAAGACGGCCATCCCAGCAGATGCATGCGAAGCCATCCGAAGAGAAAGCAATGCGCCTCGGTGTAACGCGCCACGATAATTTGCGTCATCGCTGTCAGGGTAATTTGCCTCGAGATTCTCACCCTCAGAACGACGACATCGGATAAGAAGACCAGCCGCGGGATAGGGATACTGGTTTGTATAGGCAGAATGGAGTATCC
>DASXLG010000347.1 GCA_036496425.1 Terriglobia bacterium
TTGTAGACGGTGATGCTCATCTCCTGGATCATGATCTGCCCGTCAGCGGTAATGATGGACTGCAGCTTCTCAAGCTCGATTTGCGGCATGTTCGAGCTGTTCTCGCTTTGTACGAGCGGAAAGGTTTGAATCTCCTGCTGGTGCGAGACCAGGTACATCGTGTACCAGGGCCAATAAATCCGGATATCGGGCCCCGAGCCTTGCCATGAAAACTTGTTTTCCAGATTCAGCCTGTAGGTAGATTCCTGCTGCGTTGGCCGCGAGCAGCCGGCGAGTGCCCCTGCGACCATGACCAATGCCGCTGTTTTTGATCGCGTCATATTTTTACCTTTGCCCCGTTCCCATGAGGAATTCGATCTTCTCCGTGCTCTCCGGTCTTTCGTGCTGCTTGATCGCATTCGACATGTCCAGAGTCCGCAGGTAGGTCTGCTGCGCGGGAGTCAGCTTCTGGATGAAATCTGCATATCTCTTGTCGACCTGTGCGCGCCTGTTCGCGGCTTTCTCCAAGGAAAGCTGGGCTTCAAGTTTCGCTGCGTTGAGCAGGTTATTCCGCTGCCGATCCAGGTCCGCCTGAACTGCCCCCTGCTGCGGTGAGACGTTACCAGGCCATACTGCATAGCTTTTTTTGTCGATGCCATACTCGTCATTGAACGGCGCCTTTCCAAGTTCCGCCTGAATCTGTGTATAGACGGGCAGCTTGGTATCCTTCAGTGCGAGTTCAGCATTGAGGATCTCGGCATTGGAGTAATTGTGGACTACTGAACGAGCGATACCCTCGACGTCTTTCTTGACAATGCCAAGCGCATCCGTCGTGTTGACAAACCACTTCTTGCGCTCTTCATTGGATTTGCCGCGGGAGAACGCAACATTCATGTCCACCAGCAGTGCCCCGTCAGCAGTCTGGTACACCTCTTTTGCTTCTGAGCTGCGGTCCAGCGGCAGGTCGATCCAGATCCTGCCGTCCCAGTAATCGGTACCAGTGACGGTCACGCCCGTGTATTTCCATGTCGGCCCGTCCTGGAAAGAGACATTACCGCTGTAATCCTTGAGCACCTTGACGTGATGCTGCTGAACATCGCTGCATCCGCTGAGCACGCTGATTGCGGCAGCGAGCGTTGCTCCTGCAAGGAGTGGTCCACGTTTTCTCATGTGCATTGATTCCTCTGGTACTCGATGTACCGGTTCGACATTGGTAACCGATCGTGCAGGCATATCCCGCGAGAACCTCTCCGGTTCACCGCGACAGGCGTGATATTCCGCCTTCCCAAGGCTGGCACAGTATCACCCAGCCTATGAAAATGCGTATGAAGATGTCGTCGAGAACATACGAATACTTTGCAAAGGATGTACGTCGAGTGGCTGCGGCTTCCAATAATAAAAGCCGTGACTTCCAGATAGCCATAAAAACCACTGCATTTTTCAGCTCGTCACTGCCTGGTAGTTGGAAGAGCGTTCCATCTATTCGGGCGGACGAGATGAAAAGATGGGAGCCGTTCCATGTTTTCGGGCACTGGTTTCGACGAAATCTGGCGGTGCCTGAAAAAAACATTCGGGGACGCTGCAGGAAATTGGTGGTTTCGAGCGTTACATAAGTAGGGGGAAAGACTCTGGGAGGAGGGGCGTTTGCCCCCTAATTCCCGGCGGATTTTCTATAGATCGATATTCCGACGCGTTCTATGTGTTCACGCAGCGGCTGAGATTTGATGGCATCGAAAGCCTGGACGTCGTAACGGTAAGGAAGAGGGAGTTCATCCAGTTCGGCGGCAATCGCCTGGGCGCGTAACGGATCCACTGTCCCCCAAACTGCGAGGTCAATATCAGAGCTGGAAGTATAGACGCCTTTTGCCCGCGAGCCGAAAATTCTAACTTCGCTGATTTCCGGATGCCGCAGGAAAACCGCTTTCAACAGCGTAAGTTCATCGGCGGGAAGGGGAAGTGTTTTCATGTCGAGCTCTTCGCCGAAAAGGATTTGTAGAGGGTCCTCATCGCCGGAAGGTAGCGCTGAGCAATCGCGTCTACAGCTTCTTCAAAAACCACCGAGTCATATGTGTGCGAAAGTAGATTGCGGTGATCCAGCATGTCGATCCAGACTTTGCCGTCCGCCAAAACCCTGGCTCCGAACGCATCCTTCAAAACTTGCCGGGGCGTAATCGGCGAGATGACGAGACCGCCCTCTTCAAGAAAATCCTTAATCATTTTCCACGCCAGCTCGAAAGAATACTCAAATCGTTGAACGACTCCTTCCTTTTCGAGAAGAGTGAGCGCCGATGAACCATCTTCAAGCGCCTGACTGAGCAGCAAGTATGCTCTCTCGAAATTCTGAAATCGCTGCTTCCAGCGCACATCCGGATTCGACATAACGCAGAGTTTAGCAGACTCTGTTTTAGCCACATTGTGCAGGAGCGCGTTGGGCGGTTGGCCTGGACAGAAGGAGATACGTGCCGAAAGAGACCGCGAACCCCACGAACCATGCGTAGTCGTAGAGCGGCCGCAGCACCGGAACCACCAGGCCAATCCAGGCTGCGGCACAGCCGAGCAGTGTTGCGGCAACGCCGCTCCAGCGCCATCGTTCGTAGATGCCGTCTTCGCGATAGAGATCGTCGACAACGAGTTCGCTTTGCCGGAGGATCCAATAATCGGCGATCAGGACGCCGGCAATCGAGCCTAATCCGCCGGAGTAGCCGAGCAGCCAGTCGTAGATATATCCGGATGGATCGGCGAGCAGCTTCCATGGTTGCAGGGCAATTCCGATGATGCCCGTGAGCAGCCCTCCTCGCCTGAAAGTGATGAATCGCGGAAACGCATTCGCGAAATCGTTCGCGGGAGACACGACGTTCGCTGCAATGTTCACGGAAAGAGTCGCCACAACGACGGTGAACATCGAAATCGCAACAATCGCCGGCTGCGTGAATTTTCCGACAAGTTCGACCGGATCCCAGATTGCCTTGCCGTAAATGATCGCGCTGGCGCTCGTGATAATGACGCCCATCGCCGCAAAGACCGTCATCGTTGTCGGAAGCGCGACCACCTGACCGACAGCCTGCTCGCGCTGGTTTTTACCGAAGCGCGTGAAGTCCGGCATGTTCAGCGACAATGTTGCCCAGAAGCCGACCATTGCGGTTAGCGATGGAACAAACACCGGCCAGAACTCCCGCCAGCTGCCGAACTTGCCGCGCTGTGCCAGGATCGGCCCGAGCCCGTGCGCATTGCTCAAGGCCCACCACACCAGCAGGGTCGTCATCACCAGCACAAACGGCGCCGCCCAGTTCTCTACTTTTCGCAGAAGGTCCATGCCGCGATAAATGACGACGATATTGAAGCCCCAGAAAAGCAGGAATGAAATCCATTCCGTCGGAGTATGCCCGCTGAAGCTGCCCGGGATTGCCGCCGGCCAGCCGGACCACAGCGACCAGAAAAACACATGCAGTGCCTGGCCGCCGATCCACGCCTGAATCCCGAACCATCCACATGCGACCAGTGCCCGCATCAAGGCCGGCACGTTCGAGCCGAATGTGCCGTAGGCCGCCCGGGCAAATACCGGAAAGGGAATCCCATATTTTGTTCCAGGGTGGGAATTCAGAAGAATCGGCACCAGGACAATCGTGTTGCCGAGAAGAATGGTGAGCAGCGCCTGCCTCCAACTCATTCCTGCCCCGATCAACCCCGAGGCCAGCATGTAGGTCGGAATGCAATGTGCCATCGAAATCCATAAGGCCGCAAAGTTGTACGCCCCCCAGGTGCGCTGAGCGGGCGTTGTGGGGGCCAGGTCTTTGTTGTAGAGGCGGCTGGATTCGGCGCTCATCGGCAATGGCCCTACTGTAGCACCGCGCTGGGATTGGCACGAAATCTTAAGCTCCCGTTAGCGACTTTTTAGCAGGGCGGGTTCTAGCATCTTCATTGGAGGCTAGATATGGAACGCAACCGCCAGCTCATCCAACCAGAGATCGACCAACCCAGTCCGCGGGAGAACGCCGCCGGCGTTCTGTGGGTTGTTATCCCGTACACGACACCCGAACTCACGCGAGCTGCTTTACGTCATGCCGCCGTCTGCACGGATCTCAACGTCTATGCCTGCGTCGTGGACGTCCAGGTCGTGCCCTTTCCCTGTCCGATCGATCAGCCTCCCGTCAACAAGGACCACGCCAGACGCAGGTTGCGGCAACTGCTCAGCGAAAGCGGCCTCCCCGGCCAGGTTGCGGTGCTGCATACGCGCGATTGGATCGAAGGTTATTCGCGTGTTCTGCAGGAAAAATCACTGGTGATCGTGGCAACACGGAAGCGCTGGTGGGTCACACGCGAGATGAAGCTCGCGCGTGGATTAACAAATGCGGGCCATCAAGTGATGCTGCTGCCCATTGCGAGGTAATCATGCTGGACATTTTCTATATCGCCGTCGTGCTTGTGTTCTTTGCCCTGATGTGGGGCTTCACCAAAACGGCTGAACGCCTGTAGGGGATCGAAATGGAATACGCAATTGCGGGAATCACGGCAGTTCTTCTTTTTATTTACCTGATGTATGCGCTGCTAAGGCCGGAGCGCTTCTGAGGTGCGGTTATGACTTTACTGGGTATTGGACAGATTGTGATCTTCTTCCTGATCGTGCTGGCCTTGACGAAGCCTGCCGGTTTGTTCATGTATCGCGTCTTCGAAAGCAAGCGGACCTTTCTTCATCCGGTGCTTCGCCCGGTCGAGCGGCTGATCTACTGGTTGGGAGGCGTAAAGGAAGGTGAGGAGCAGACCTGGGTGTGGTACACCGCATCCCTGATCGGCCTCAGCGTCTTTTGCTTCCTGTTTCCGTATGCCATTCAGCGCCTTCAGGGGCTTCTCCCGTTGAATCCGATGCACTTCTCGACGCCTCAGGCGCCGATGAATGCGACGCCGATGACGCCGGATCTTGCATTCAACACGGCCGTCAGTTTCATGACCAATACGAACTGGCAATCGTATTCGCCCGACACCACGCTCGGTTACCTGGTGCAGATGGCGGCGCTGGCGGTCCAGAACTTCGTTTCAGCAGCAGTCGGAATCGCAGTTGCGATTGCCGTGATGCGCGGCTTCGCGCGGCACACGGCGAAGACGATCGGCAATTTCTGGGTGGATACGACCCGCGCAATGCTTTACATTCTGTTGCCGCTCTCGATTGTTGCCGCCCTTTTCTTTGTATGGCAGGGTTCGATTCAGAACTTCAAAGGGCCGGCTACGGTTCAAACCCTCGAAGGCGCTCCACAGGCCATCGAGCAGGGCCCCCTGGCTTCTCAACTTGCGATCAAGATGTTGGGAACGAACGGCGGAGGCTACTTCAATGCCAACTCCGCCCATCCCTATGAGAATCCGACGCCGTTATCGAACATGATCCAGATGTTGCTGATTTTTTCGATCGGCGCGGGCTTGACCTACACGTTCGGCAAGATGATTCAGGACACGCGTCAAGGCTGGGCGATCCTGGCAACAATGTCCACGCTCTTCCTCGCGGGGGCCCTTATCTGTTATTGGGCGGAGCAGCGCGGAAATCCCATGACCTCCAATATGGGCATCCAGAGCGCATACACCAGTTCTCAACCCGGCGGCAACATGGAAGGCAAGGAAGTCCGCTTCGGTAACGCGATGACCACGCTGTTTGCCACGGTTACGACCGATGCCAGTTGCGGAGCAGTCATCGGGATGCACGATAGCTTTACACCGCTCGGAGGTCTCGTTCCGCTCTTCAATATTCAGACGGATGAAGTGATCTTCGGCGGCGTCGGGGCCGGTTTCTACAGCATCATTATTTACATCA
Organism: Terriglobia bacterium; assembly: GCA_036496425.1. NCBI lineage: Bacteria > Pseudomonadati > Acidobacteriota > Terriglobia > Terriglobia bacterium. The sequence goes on from DASXLG010000347.1 coordinate 5,777, forward strand.
TCGTCGCCGTGTTCATCGGCGGCCTGATGGTCGGCCGCACGCCCGAATACGTGGGTAAGAAGATCGAGCAGAAGGAAGTGAAGATGGCGATCATCGCCGTCATCGCGACGTCGTTGGTCATTCTGGGATTCACCGCCATCACCTCCATCGTCCCATTCGCCAAGGATCATTACTGGAACGGCGCCTACGGTCCTGCTACGGGCAACCTCAATAATGGCGGGGCTCACGGCTTCTCGGAGATCCTCTATGCCTACAGCAGCGGCGCGGGGAACAACGGCAGCGCGTTCGCCGGGATCAGCGCGAACACGCCCTGGTACAACCTGACGATCGGGCTGGACATGCTGATCGGGCGATTCCTGTTCATTATCCCCGTGCTTGCGATCGCCGGCAGCCTGGCCCGCAAGAAAGTCATTCCGGTGACGAGCGGCACATTGCCGACGCACGGCTCGCTGTTCGTCGTCCTGCTGATCGGAACCATCGTCATCGTCGGCGCGCTGACCTATTTCCCGGCTCTTTCGTTGGGGCCGATCGTCGAGCATTTCCAAATGCTCAGCGGAAAGGTGTTTTGATATGGCAAGCGTGATCGCTCCTCCCCCAGAATTGAAGTCCGACGAACGGGCGGAAGCCGCGCAGCTGATCTCGAAAGGGGTCCGGAGTCGGCCTCTGTTCGATCCGGAAATCGTGAAGCGTGCAACGAAGGAATCGTTCGTCAAGCTGAACCCGCGGCACGTGGCGAAGAATCCCGTCATGTTCGTCGTCGAAGCCGGCGCGGCCCTGACGACGGTCTTTGTTATCAAGGATGCCGTGATCGGCGCCGGCGGTCTTCTGTTCGGTATCCAGATCGCATTGTGGCTCTGGTTCACGGTGTTGTTCGCTAACTTTGCGGAAGCCATGGCGGAAGCGCGAGGCAAAGCGCAAGCCGACAACCTCCGGAAAACCAAAACGGACACGCTGGCCAAGAAGCTGCTTTCGGGCGACCGGTTCGAGATGGTCGCTTCCTCGCAGCTGCGCTCCGGCGATGTGGTGTATGTCGAAGCGGGCTATCTGATCCCGGGTGACGGCGAAGTCGTCGAAGGCATCGCCAGCGTGGATGAGTCTGTGATCACCGGCGAAAGCGCTCCGGTCATCCGCGAATCCGGTGGAGACCGCAGCGCGGTAACCGGCGGCACGAAAGTCCTGTCGGATCACATCACCATCAAAATCACCTCGAATCCCGGAGAAACCTTCCTCGACCGCATGATCGCGCTGGTCGAAGGCGCGGTGCGCCAGAAGACGCCGAACGAGATCGCTCTCAATATTCTGATCGCGGGTCTGACCCTGATCTTCCTGCTGGCCGTGGGAACCCTTCCGCCCTACGCAAAATATGCCATCCAGTCTGCGGGCGGCGGCACATCGCCGTCGGTCGCCGTGCTGGTATCGCTGCTGGTCTGCCTGATTCCGACGACGATCGGCGGATTACTGTCGGCAATCGGTATCGCCGGCATGGATCGCGTGATGCAGCACAACGTTCTGGCCATGAGCGGAAAAGCCGTCGAGGCATCGGGCGATGTCAACACGCTCCTGCTGGATAAGACCGGCACGATCACCCTCGGCAACCGTCAGGCCGTCGAATTCATCACCGTCGATGGAATCAACGACAGCGAATTGGCCGACGCGGCTCAGCTTTCGAGCCTCGCGGATGAAACTCCGGAAGGCCGCTCGATCGTCGTCCTGGCTAAAGAGAAGTACGGCCTCCGCGGCCGTGAAGTGGCCGAGCACGAAGCGCATTTCATTCCGTTTTCCGCATACACGCGCATGAGCGGCGTCGATATGAACGGCCGCAAGCTTCGCAAAGGCGCAACCGATGCCATCATCCAGTTCGTTGAGGAACAGGGAGGCACGGCGCCGTCAACCCTGAAAGGACTGTCCGAACAGATTTCGAGGAACGGCGGCACTCCGCTGGCCGTGGCGGAAGGCCGGAGAGTTCTGGGGTTGATCCACCTGAAAGACATTGTCAAAGGTGGAATGAAGGAACGCCTCGCGTCGCTTCGCGCGATGGGTATTCGCTCGGTCATGATCACTGGAGACAACCCGCTGACGGCCGCCGCGATCGCGTCGGAAGCCGGCGTGGATGACTTTCTCGCCCAGGCGACGCCGAAAGACAAGCTCGAATACATCAAGAAGGAACAGGCCGGCGGCCGGCTGGTGGCCATGACCGGTGACGGCACCAACGACGCGCCGGCCCTGGCGCAGGCGGATGTGGGCGTCGCGATGAATACCGGAACCATGGCGGCAAAGGAAGCCGGCAACATGGTCGATCTCGACAGCAACCCCACGAAACTCATCGAGATTGTCGCCATCGGCAAACAGCTGCTCATTACCCGCGGCGCACTGACGACATTTTCTATCGCGAACGACGTCGCGAAATATTTCGCCATCATTCCGGCGATGTTCGCGGCGATGTATCCGGAACTGAACAAGCTGAACATCATGGGATTACATTCGCCGCAAAGCGCGGTTCTCGCCGCTGTGATCTTCAACGCTCTGATCATTATTGCGCTGGTACCGCTCGCTTTGCGCGGCGTCCAGTACAAGCCGGTCAGCGCGGGCCAGATGCTGAGCCGGAATCTCTTGATTTACGGGTTGGGCGGAATCATCGTGCCGTTCCCCGGTATCTGGGTGATCGACAAACTTATCGTGGCGCTGGGCCTGGCCTAGCGTGGCGCAGGTGGCGTAGAGGAGACGGATATGCTTAAAGAACTTGGACCTGCATTTCGCTTGATGATCGTCTTTACGGTTCTGACCGGCTTGATTTACCCCGCCGTCCTGACGGGAATCTCCATGGCTATCTTTCCGCATCAGGCGAATGGCAGCCTCGTGACGGTGAATGGGAAGGTCGTGGGATCGAGCCTGATCGGACAGAGCTTTTCAAAGGATGAATATTTTCACCCGCGGCCATCGGCCGCAGGCAACGGGTACGACGCGACCGCCAGCGGCGGTTCAAACCTGGGACCGACGAGCGCGAAGTTGCTGCGCGGCACGACGAAAATGGATGACAAAAAGAATGAAGTCGTCGATTTCGACGGCATCGGTCTTCGCCTTGTGCATTACTGTCTCGATAACGACATTCCGTATGATTCTTCCATCCCTCTGGACCAGTTTAAGACTGCCAGGGGCGACCTCGATGAAGTGAAGCTGATCAAGGCGTTCAACGATGACAGGAACCCGTTGATGTTCAAGCCCAAGGCCCCGATTCCTGCGGATGCGGTCACGGCCTCCGCGTCGGGATTGGATCCGCACATCAGCGCGGGGAATGCCGAGATCCAGGCGGCGCGAGTCGCAAATGCACGTAAAGCTCCTGTGGACCAGGTCAAACAGCTGATTGCTCAATCGACGGAAAACGCGGACCTGGGATTCCTGGGTGAACCGCGGGTCAATGTGCTGATGCTGAACATCGCGCTCGATCAGCAGCTCCCGGTTGCGAAATAGAAGAGAACAAACCACAAAACGCACAAGAAGCGCATCGCGGATGTGCCTCTTGTGCGTTTTGTGGTTTCTTCCCGCATAATACTTCGGGGAGCAGGAACGGGAATGGATTCGCAGTTCCGGCGGGATCCGGAGCAGTTACTCCGGGAAATCGAACAACAAGAGCGTCGCGACCGGCGCGGCCGCCTGAAGATCTTTCTCGGCTATGCCTCGGGTGTAGGAAAGTCGGCAAAGATGTTCGCTGAAGGTGTGCGCCGGCGCGAGCGCGGCGAAGACGTCGTGATCGGCGCGATCCAGCCGAAGTCTTCGCCTGAAGTCGAGCGGCTCATTGCCCGCCACGAAGTCATTTCGACACGGCCGGTCGAGGACAAGCAGGTCATCGATATCGAAGCTCTCTTGCGCCGTCATCCGCAGGTCGTCGTTATCGACGGCCTCGCATACAGGAACCCTTCAGGCAGCAAACATGCGGAACGCTGGGAAGAAATTGAAGAGCTGCTGGAAGCCGGAATTTCCGTCATCACCTCCGTCAATCTGCACTACATCCAGGAGCTCCGGGATGAAGTCGGAGCCATTACCGGAAAGTATCCCGCGGAAACCGTTCCGCTGGAATTCCTGAAGCGCGCAGACGATATCGAGGTTGTCGACTCGCCGGCGGCGGAAAATCTCTCGCGGCTTCGCGAAATGGCGCTGCTGGTTGCCGCCGAAGTTGTGGAAGCGGAGCTGCGCAATTACCTGCAGACACACCATATCGAAGAAATCTGGGGCACCCAGGAGCGCATTCTCGTTGGCCTGACTCCGCGGTCCGACGCGCGGCCGGTTCTCGAAAGCGGCCGGCGCAACGCGGACCGTTTCCACGGTGAATTGTTCGCCGCGTATGTCCGTCAATTCAATCTTTCCAAAGAAGACGAAACGGCGCTCGAACGCAATCTCGAGATTGCGCGGGAGGTTGGCGCCATCATCAAGGTTCTCCAAGGTCCTGACGTCGTCCGCGCTCTGATTACGTTCGCCCGCGAAATCGGCATAACGCAGATTTTTATCGGTCACAGCATGCGGAGCGACTGGTGGCACCGCATGCGCGGGAATCCGGTTGAACGTCTGATCGATCTCGCCGAAGGGATAGATGTGCGGGTCTTTCCTCAAAGGGCTCCGGCATGACGCGAGCCGAATCCGGTACGCGGGGCCGGCTGAAGATTTTCCTGAGCTATGCCGCCGGCGCAGGGAAGACGTATCGAATGCTCGACGAGGCTCAAGAACTCCAGCGGCAGGCGGTGGACGTCGTGGTCGGATACTTCGAGCCTCACGGCCGCAAAGATACCATCGATAAGACCCAGGGCCTCGAGATGGTCCCGCGGCGAAAGCTCGAATATCGCAACTGCATGTTCGAGGAGATGGACACCGATGCGATTCTGCGGCGCGCGCCCAAGGTCTGCGCGGTCGACGAATTTCCCCACACCAACATCCCCGGCTCCGAACGCGCGAAACGCTGGGAGGACGTCATGGTTCTGCTCGACGCCGGCATCGACGTGATGTCGACGATGAACCTGCAGCATCTCGAGAGTCTGAATGACGAGATCTTTCAGATTTCCGGTATCCGCGTTCGCGAAACCGTCCCGGATTGGGTGATCAAACAGGCCGAAGAAGTCGTCATGGTCGACGTCACGCCCGAGGCTTTGCTCAACCGGCTGAAGCGCGGCGTCGTCTATGCGCCCGACAAAGCTTCGCGCGCCCTCGAAAACTTCTTCAAAGAGCAGACGCTGACAGCATTGCGCGAACTGGCGCTGCGCCAGGCAGCGCATGAAGTCGAGGTTCGGTGCGAGGATCAGCGTCCTGCCGACCGTATTCTGATTCACATTACGGATGACCCGACCACTGCAATGCTGATCCGCCGCGGCAAGCGCGTCGCGGACTACCTTCGCGCCGAATGCTTCGCCGTCTACGTTTCGAACCGCGCCGATCTCTCGGATTTATCTCACGAACGGCGCGAAACGGTCGAACGCCATCTGAATTTCGCGCGCAATCTTCATATTGAAACCCGCGTGCTGCCGAGCCAGGACATCGCCGCCGCTCTCGTGGAATTCGCCCGCCGCCATCAAGTGACGCAAATTTTCCTGACGCGTCCGGGCCGCTCGCTGCTGCCCGCGACAAGCCTCGTGTCGAAAGTTCTGCGTTTCGCCTCGGACATCCAGGTTACGGTTGTAGCCGAACGAAAGAAGCGGCTTTAAGCCCAATAGAATTATCTAATTAACTGGTTCTTAGTATCTTCTTAGCAACTTCTTAGCGCTCCTCCGGCTAGTCTCCCCGGTGAGATGAGGAACAAGCTCGGTATTGACTCGCGCACCCAGGCAGCGAGCCCGGCGAATCTTCCGGTCGTCATTCCGCACCGCTCCACCGAGCTGACCCGATCCGCGTTGAAGTTCGCCGCAACACTGGCTATGGACTTAAATGTCCGCCTGCGGCTGGTTGATGTGCACGTTGTTCCTTACGGCATTTCCCTGGACGCGCCGTCGGTCGATCCGAAACACCTCACACGAAAAATTCGACAGCTGGCACAGGAGAGCGACCTGCCCATTTCCGCGGAAGTGATTTACGCGCGGGACTGGGAGCAGGGATTCAAGCGCGCTCTCGCGCCCGGATCAGTTGTGCTGATGGCGATGAAGAGGTCCTGGTGGCCGACGAAAGACAAAAGGCTTGCTGCACGGCTGAGAAAGCTGGGCCATCAGGTGATGTGGGTGGATTGCGCGTAAAGCAACATTGAGGAAATCATGAAATCTCGATCAGATGCAGCACCGGCCGGCGCCCCACGGGTGCTGATCGCTTCAACAGCGATGCTGGCATTCATCACTTTCTGGCAGGCCGCCGCCATCGTGCTGAACGACATGGGGTCCTCCGCCTTTTACGCCGGAGCGATCGCGGAGCATTTCATCGGCAAGACCGCGCCGTGGTTCATTTTCGCGATCATGGTCCTGTCGTTTGCCGTGCGCTCGCTCTACATCGAGAGCTGCAGCATGTTCGTGCGCGGCGGCGTCTATCGCGTGGTGAAAGAGGCGATGGGCTCGCTGCTGGCCAAGTTCTCGGTTTCCGCCCTGATGTTCGACTACATCCTGACCGGCCCGATCAGCGGCGTGTCGGCGGGTTTATATCTCGTCGGATTGATCAACGAAGTCCTGATGTATTTTCATTCGACCGTCCACCTTCCAGTCAATGCGACCGCCGCGTTTTTTGCCATTCTGGTGACCATTTATTTCTGGCGGGAAAACATCAAGGGCATTCCGGAATCGAGCGAGAAGGCTTTACGCATCATGTACGTCACCACCGTGATGGTCGTGTTGATGATCGGCTGGTGCCTTTACACGCTCTCCGTGCGCGGTGTGCACATTCCGCCGCTGCCGCATCTGCGGAATATCGTGTATTCGGATGATGCGCTCGGTTGGCTGAAGAACACCTCGCTGCCGTATACCATCGGCCTGATCGGCATCCTGATCGGCCTCGGCCACTCGGTCCTCGCGATGAGCGGCGAAGAGACGATGGCTCAGGTTTACCGCGAAATCGAACATCCGAAGTTGAAGAACCTCGAGAAAGCAGGATTCATCATCTTTGCGTACAGCCTGATCTTCACGGCGGGAGTCGCGTTCTTTGCCGTCATGATCATCCCCGACGCCGTACGCAACAGCTTCCAGGACAATCCGATCGGCGGATTGGCGATGTATCTTGCCGGACCGTTATGGGCGCGGATTGCCTTCCGGGGATTCGTGGCCATCGTGGGCACGCTGATGCTTGCCGGAGCTGTCAATACATCGATTGTCGGGTCGAATGGCGTGCTCAACAGAGTTTCGGAAGACGGCATTCTTCCGCAGTGGTTCCGTCATCCGCAAAGGAAATTCGGCACCACGCACCGGATTCTCAACCTCGTCGTCATTCTCCAGATCGCGACGATCATACTCAGCCGCGGCGATATCTTTATTCTCGGCGAAGCCTATGCCTTCGGCGTCATGTGGAGTTTCGCGACGAAAGGGCTGGCGGTTCTGGTGCTCCGCTATACGCATCGCGGCGAACGCGACTTCCGCGTGCCCTTGAATTTTAGAATCTTTGGCATCGAAATCCCCATCGGCCTCGGTTTGATCACGTTGACGCTGGTGGCTCTTTGCATCATCAACCTGCTGACGAAGCAGGTGGCCACGATTTCGGGCGTCGCCTTTACGTTGATCTTCTTTGCGATTTTTTCGATTACCGAATACAGGACGAAGAAAAAGTCGACCGAACACGCCGAACTCGACCAGTTCAATCTCGAAGGCAGTGATGATCTCACGCCGGACCGGCTGGGGGTTCGTCCCGGCAACGTTCTGGTCATGGTCCGGAACTACAACACGCTTCAGAACCTCTCGTCCGTTCTCGATCGCGTCGATCCCCATAAGAAAGACGTCGTCGTGCTTCATATGCGTTTCCTGCAGCGGACCGGCGGCGGCGAGTACCAGTTGACCGACGAACAGTTGTTCAGCATCGAGGAACAGAAGCTGTTTACGCGCGCGCTCGAGATTGCGGAAAAGAAAGGGAAGACGATCCATCTCGCGGTCGCTGCCGCGACGGACAAATGGGATGCGATTTTGCGCGCCGCGCAGAGTCTGGAGTCCTCGGCAGTGGCGCTGGGGGCCTCGCCGAACACATCCGTTGTCGAGGATGCGCGACTGGCGGGTCTGGCGTGGGAGCGGCTGTCCGATCCGAAACCGCAATTGGCTCTGCAGTTCTATTTCCCGACGGGCCAGGATCAGATCTTCTATCTCGGACCGCACGCCCCGCACCTGACGCCGAAGGAAATCGATCTTCTGCACGGCATCTGGCTCGCATGCAGTAATGAGGTTGCGCCCGAGGAACTCCACCATCACGACGTTATCCATTTCGCGCTGGAAGAACTTCAACATGACCTGACGAATTCCCAGCGCGAACAGGTTGTGAAGCGGCTCAGGGAACACCTGCAGGCGATCAAAACCCGGAGGGCTCCAGCCTTGCGTTGACAGTCCCCGCCTTTTCAAGGCGGGGTGGTTAGTAAGTTCAAACAAAATAAGGTGCGCTTCGCGATTCCTGGATAACCACCCCGTCCGCTCCCGAACAAGGTGGCTGCGCGACATCTTTATTAATGGTCGCGTCCACCCCTCCTTGAAAAGGAGGGGAATGCCGCACAATGTACCGCAAACCCTGTCCGCCTGCTGCAACAGATGCCCGCCACCATTTGATTTGCGTTGATATAATCATGCAATGAAAGCGATTCGTGTAAACGAGTTTGGCGGCCCTGAGGTCTTGAAACTTCAGGACGTTCCGGATCCGAAGCCGGATTCCGGTCAGGTGCTCGTACGCGTGAAGGCTGCGGGCGTGAATCCGGTCGACACCTACATCCGTGCAGGCGCGTATGCGCGGAAACCCAGCCTGCCATATACGCCGGGCACCGATGCGGCGGGCATCGTCGAGGCTGTGGGCGCCAACGTGAAACGCTTCAAGACCGGCGATCGTGTATACACCAACGGATCGATCACCGGCGTTTGCGCGGAACTCGCTTTGTGCGAGGAATCGCGCGTCCATCGTCTTCCTTCCAAGACGTCGTTCTCACAGGGCGCAGCGCTCGGGGTGCCGTATGGCACGGCTTATCGCGCGCTCTTTCAGCGCGGCGGCGGCAAAGCCGCGGAGACCGTCCTGATCCACGGGGCGACCGGCGGCGTTGGTTCTGCCTGCGTTCAGCTGGCGCGCGCTGCCGGCTTGACCGTCATCGGGACCGGCGGCAGCGAGAAAGGCCGGGCGCTGGTGCTGAAAGAGGGCGCGCATCACGTGCTGGATCACCGGGCTTCCGGCTATGAGCAGCAATTGATGAACATCACGGAGGGCCGCGGCGTCGACCTCATCGTTGAAATGCTCGCGAACGTCAATCTCGCGAAAGATCTGACAATGCTCGCGCCTGCCGGCCGCGTCGTCGTGGTCGGGAATCGAGGCTCGGTCGAGATCGATCCAAGGCAGTCGATGGCGCGCGAATCATCGATCCTCGGGCTGACATTATTCGCGGCAACCGAACGCGATCTGGCCGAGATTCACGCTGCCATCATCGCCGGTCTGGAGAATGGTTCTCTCCGGCCCATCGTCGGCCAGGAGATCCCATTAAATGACGCTGCTAAAGCCCATCAGGCAGTGATGGAGCCCGGCGCCTTCGGAAAGGTTGTTCTGATTCCCTGATGCGAAAACAGACGCTTAAGATCGGCCTGGTTCAGACCAGAGTCACCGCAAATATCGCGGACAACCTCGAGAAGACCGCGGGATTCATCAAAACTGCAGCTCGCAAGGGCGCTGAAATCATTTGCCTGCAGGAACTCTTTGCGCAGCGCTACTTCGCGCAGACCAAAGACCGGAAATTCTTCGAAAGCGCGCAGCCGGTGCCGGGGCCGCTTTCCGGGTTCCTTGCCGATTGTGCGGCCGCGAATCGAATCACGCTGATCGGCGGTTCGATTTATGAACGCGGCGGAGACGAGAAGTTCTACAACACGTCGCTGATCTACGGGCCGCGAGGTGAATTGCTCGGTAAGTACCGGAAGATGCACATCCCGCACGATCCGAACTATTACGAACAGTATTACTTCTCGCCGGGAAATCTCGGCTATCTCCAGGTGCAGACCGGCAAAGCCGTCGTCGCGCCACTGATCTGCTATGACCAATGGTATCCGGAAGCCGCGCGCATCAATGCGATTCAGGGCAGCCAGGTGATCTTCTATCCGACCGCGATCGGATGGTTCAAAGAGCTGAAGCGCGATGAGCCGTTCTCCGCCCGGCGCTGGGAAGCCGCCATGCGCGCTCACGGCTCTTTGAATGGGATTTTTGTTGCTGCGGTGAATCGAGTGGGGAAGGAAGGAGACCTGACATTCTGGGGTGGGTCCTTTGTCGGTGATCCTTTCGGAGAGATGGTGGCTAGGGCATCGTCCTCGAAAGAGGAAGTGCTGGTGGCAGCCCTCGACCTTTCGCGCATTCGCGCGTCGCAGGAAGGCTGGCGCTTTCTGAACAACCGCCGGCCGCAGAGCTACACGGACCTGGTTAGATGAGCGGAGCGAATGCAAGCCCGACAGGGCGCAGCCATAATCTGATGAGCGGAGCGAATGCAAGCCCGACACCGAGAAGCCTTGGCTATCGCATGCCGGCGGAGTGGGAGAAACAGGAAGCGATCTGGTTGACCTGGCCGCACAACGAGATCACCTGGCCTGATGGAATGCTCGCCGACGTGGAGCGGGCTTACGTCGACATCATTCGTGCGCTCCACACCGGACAGAAAATCAAGCTGCTGGTCAAAGACTCCGATAGCGAAGCGAAAATCCGCCTGATGCTGGACCGTCAGGGCGTGGCGCTCTCGCAGATCGTATTTGTGCCTGTCGCGGCGGAGGATTCGTGGATCCGCGACTATGGGCCGACGTTTGTCGTCCATCCCGCCGAACGCCGGCTCGCGATGGTGAAATGGAGATTCAATGCCTGGGGAGACAAATACGACGATCTCATCCGTGACGATCGCATTCCGCACGCGTTGAACAAGGCTCTTCAGCTACCCGTGTTCGAGCCCGGAATCGTCCTCGAAGGCGGCTCGATCGAAGTGAACGGCGCGGGGACGGTGCTGACCACGGAACAATGCCTCCTCAATAAAAATCGAAATCCTCAGCTGAGCAGGGAACAGATCGAGGAGTATTTAAAGGAATACATAAATGTCTCACGCGTGCTCTGGCTGGCGGAGGGAATTGCCGGAGACGACACCGACGGCCATATCGACGACATCGCGCGGTTTACCGGCAAGGACACGGTCGTGTGCGCGTTCGAAGACGACCCCGCCGATGAGAACCACGAAATCCTGGCGGACAATTATCAGCGCCTGATGAGTTTCGGGTTGAACGTGATTCAGCTGCCGATGCCGGGCGACATCCGCGATCGCCACGCGCGGCTCCCCGCGAGCTACGCGAATTTCTACATTGGAAACGCAGCCGTCGTCGTACCGGTTTTCGGCCACAGCAACGACAGCCGCGCTCTCGAGATCCTGCAGAAGTGCTTTCCATCGCACCGCGTGGTTGGCGTCCAGGCGACGACAATGGTCCATGGCCTGGGTACGATCCATTGCTGCAGCCAGCAGGAACCTGCCTTGTGAAATGTCCAAGATGTTTCAGTGATAGATGATGATTGAGTCAGGCCCCATTCCCCTCCGTTTTTAAGGAGGGGTGGCTGCGCCACTGACAAAAGATGCCCGTTCCGCAGCGGCGCAGACAGGGTGGTTGGTAAATTCCAACAAAATAAGGTGCGCTGCGCGACATGAATAAAGAGGCTTCGCGACCTCTTACCAACCACCCCGTCCTCGCGTTCTAACGGTTTGATCGCTCGGCCACCCCTCCTTGAAAACGGAGGGGAATGTTGCCTAAACCCTGTTTAAACCGCGCCTACAGTTATTCCCCATCCCCCGGCTCGATCAGGTGCGGCATATCCGCGCCCAGGGAAGGCGCGAGCAATCCCGTCTTCACATAAGCGATCAGCTTGTCCCGCGTATCCGCGATGTCCAGATTCCGCATCGTCAGCTGACCGATGCGATCCTGCGGCGAGAACGCCGAGTCCGCTTTCTCCATCGTCAGGCGTTCGGGCTTATATGTCAGGTTCGGGCTGGTTGTTTTCAGAATGGAATAATCGTTCCCGCGCCGCAGCTCCAGCGTCACCTCTCCGGTCACCACCCGTGCGATCCATCGTTGAGCGGTCTCGCGCAGCATCATGGCCTGTGAATCAAACCATCGCCCCTGATACAACAACCGCCCCAGCCGCCGGCCGTTGTCCCGATACTGTTCGATCGTGTCTTCGTTGTGGATTCCGGTGATCAACCTTTCATAAGCAATAAACAGCAGCGCCATTCCCGGGGCTTCATAAATCCCGCGGCTCTTCGCTTCGATGATGCGATTTTCAATCTGGTCGCTCATGCCGAGGCCATGACGTCCGCCGATCACATTTGCTTCGGCCAGCAGCGCGACATTATCCGAGAACTGTTTGCCGTTGAGCGCGACAGGTTGTCCTTCATCGAAGGTGATCGTAACGGTTTCGGGCTTGATAACGACATCGTCGCGCCAGAATGCCACCCCCATAATCGGCTCGACGATCTTGATGCCGTTCTCCAGATACTCGAGATCCTTCGCTTCGTGCGTTGCTCCCAGCATGTTCGAATCCGTCGAATACGCTTTGTCCACGCTCATCTTGTAGGGAATGCCGGCGCGCTTCATGTACTCGGCCATTTCCTTGCGGCCGCCGAGCTCGTCGATGAACTGTTGATCGAGCCAGGGCTTGTAAATGCGCAGGTTGGGATTCGCCAGCAGACCGTATCGGTAGAAGCGCTCGATATCGTTTCCTTTGAATGTGCTGCCATCGCCCCAGACGTTGACGTCGTCTTCTCTCATCGCCACCACAAGCATGGTTCCGGTGACGGCGCGGCCGATCGGAGTCGTATTGAAGTACGGAACGCCGGCGGTTGAAATGTGGAAAGCGCCGCACTGGAGCGCGGCGATTCCTTCCGCCACAAGCTGAGGCCGGCAATCGATCAGCCGCGCTTTCGCGGCGCCGTATTCCAGGGCGCGTTTCGGAATGTCGTCGTAGTCGGGTTCGTCGGGCTGTCCGAGATTCGCGGTGTAGGCATAAGGAATCGCGCCCTTATGCCTCATCCAATGCAGGGCGGCGCTGGTGTCCAGGCCGCCGGAAAACGCGATGCCGACTCTTTCGCCGGCAGGAATGCTCTGTAAGATGTTTGCCATATTTTTGAATGATGAAGGTTATGTCTAGATTCCTGCGGACTCGAAGGAGACCTCCGCAGGAAGACCGACGTATTGTTCCGCAAGGCTCGTCATCGCCGCCTGCGAACTCGTCAGATAGTCGAGGTCTGCGATCTGGCGCTGGTGGTCGAAAGGCGTCTCGTTATTAAACCGGTGAAGCGTGGACGTCATCCACCAGGAGAAACGCTGCGCTTTCCACACACGGCGGAGACAGATGCCGGAGTACTGGTCGAGAAATTCCGTCTTCCGATGTTCGTAGAATTCCCTCAAACCTCGCGCAAGCACCAGGACATCCGAGGCGGCTAGATTCAGTCCCTTGGCGCCGGTTGGAGGTACGATGTGCGCCGAATCGCCCGCCAGAAACACCCGGTTGTAACGCATCGGAGCGGCCACGAAGCTGCGCATCGGCGTCACACTTTTTTGAAGGATCGGACCGGTGTTTGGTTTCCATCCGTCTTTCGTCGTCATCCGTTTAAGCATTTCATCCCAGATCGCCTCGTCGCCCCAGTTCGCGATATCTTCCTCCGGCGGGACCTGAAAGTATAAACGCGTAATCGTGGGCGAGCGCATGCTGAACAGCGCGAAGCCTCGCTCATGATAGGTGTAGACCAGTTCCTCCGACGAGGGCGCCGCCTCGGCCAGGATGCCCAGCCATCCAAAGGGATAGATGCGTTCATAGAAAGTCATCGTGTGTTCCGGAATCGACGGGCGGGTAATGCCGTGGAAGCCGTCACAGCCAGCGATAAAGTCGCATTTCAATTCTTCGTTGTTTCCGCCATGAGTGAAGCGGATCACGGGCTCGCTGGAATCGAGCGCCGCTATAGAAACATCTTCCACTTCGAAGTGCAGCGGCCGTCCTGTCGCCAGGCGCGCTTCGATCAGGTCTTTGACGACTTCGTTCTGCCCATAGACCGTAATGGCTTTGCCATCCGTCAGCTCGGACATATTGATGTGGTGCCGCCGGCCGTCGAAACTCAGATAGAGACCGTCATGACGCAACCCCTGCCGCTGGAGCCGCTCGCCGACACCCATGGCGATCATCAAGTCGACCGTACCTTGTTCGAGCACGCCGGCCCGGACGCGCTCGATGACGTAGTCCCGGCTCCGATTTTCGATAATCACGGAATCAATGTTGTTCAAATGCAGAAGATGGCCGAGCAACAGACCCGCCGGCCCAGCTCCGATGATCCCTACCTTTGTCTTCATCAAATTTCTATTATCAAACTATTGCACCATTGCATCATTGGAAGTTTCTTCATTTCTTCAATTGAAGCAATCGAGAAACTTCCGGTGATGCAATGATCCAATACTCTTAGGGACTGCGCATAAATAAATTGGCATTTCGATGAGGTCATTTCGCGCGAATGGAGTAGTTCCAGGCAGGAAGTTCGGTGTGGCTGGATAAGGGAATCGCATTGAACAAATTGGCGGGGACTTTTTTGCCTTTGGCATATT
>DASXLG010000348.1 GCA_036496425.1 Terriglobia bacterium
GAACTTCTCGGGTCCCAGCACCTCGATCGACGGAAACGGCACTTTCGGACAGATTACCAGCTTGGCCGGCGGCCTCAATACCGGCGGAAACGGCGGGCAGCGTAGTCTGGTCGTCAACACCCGGATCAACTTCTAGGAGACGAAAAGGGAAGGAACCGCAAGAAGCACAAAGGGCACAAGAAAGTACCGTCTTTCTTGTGCCTTTTGTGCTTCTTGCGGTTCCTTCCCTTTTCGCTAGAATGGGGCGATGTGGCTGGGCCCTGCCCTTTTTATAGGCGTGAGTATCTTCCTCTGGAGATACATCGGTGCGGTGTTTGTGCCGGAAGTCCTGGCCCGGTCGGCATTTTCAGTGTTACCGGTGCTGGCGGACCTGGAGACCGTGATTGTCGCCAACGCCGCGATTCTGTATTTCGGCGCCTACTTCGTGTTCGCGATCTTCTGGCCGCGGCTGAAGCCGTATTTCCGGAGCCCCTTCCTGGCCGGTATCGGTCTGTGGGGGATCCATATTCTGATTGTGTTTCCATTGGTGGGGCGGGGAATTCTCGGTTACAAGTTTCCGCAGGGATGGATGGCGGCGTGTCTTCCGCTGCTTCTTTCACACTGGATGTTCGCGCGCGGGCTGCAGTTTCAGGAAAAGCGCGGCCGCTGATCAGACGCCTTCCTCAGACTTCTGCTCCAGCGATGCGTGATGGAGCACGAGCAGCCAGTGGTCATCTTCATAAACGAAAATATTGGTGGCGTAAGCCCGTGCGCGCCGCATCTGATCGCCATTGGCGGTCGTGATGCTTTCAAGGCAGGTGACCCAGGCGGTCTGGCCCTGAACTTCGACGGAGACCTCGGCAATGTCGATGCGCATGAACGTCGTGTTGCGGAAGATCTGCTCCCAGCTGTTGCGGATGTTTTCCCAGCCGGCAAGCCGGGTCCAGTTGGGATGAATGCAGATGGCGCTGGCGTCCGTGGCCCAAACCTCATCCATCAAATCGATGTCGAGGCTTTCGAGCGCGAAATAGAACTTGAGATTGGCCTCAACGACCAGTTCCGGATCGGTCATCTTATTGACGCCTGCGCGCTGTCGCGCTTGCATTCGCTCCGCTCATGAAGATTGTTCATTTATCACATCATTGGACCCGCACGCGACCTGTAATATTGATGACAACCTGCTTCGAGTTCGCGTGTGAGCCCGTAATTGTAAGCGTGGCCGCGGGAGATACGTTTCCACGTTTGTGAAACTCCGGCGCCGCGTTCGCCGATATCTGAAAGCCTCCCGGAAGCACGATCGTTTCGTCCGCAAGCCACTCCGGATCGAGACATTCCATGACGTACGACGTATTCGAAATGACGCGTATCCGGCAGTCCCGGCTGCGGCTGATCGCTTTCACACGCGTCCATTGGGTATTACCGGCGACCTGCCTTGTCACTTGGTCGAGCTGGTAGTTGTCACGAGCGCGCAATAAGGATGGCGTTGCGAAGAACGCTATTGCCGACAGGATTCCGATGCTGAGGCACGATTCAAGAAGTGTCATTCGAATAAAGTCGCGTTATTCCCAGATTTCCGTCAGGTCCAATGTGAAGCCGGGAAGTTCCGGATCACCGGAAATTGATTCAGGATTATCCAGCAGTTGCGGAGTTTGGTCCGGGCTATACACATAGACTTGCCGGTCAGGCGGATAAATCAGAAATCCGAGTTTCGCGCCATTTGCGACATATTCCTCGAGCTTGAATCGAATTTCGTTCAAAGCGTCGCTTGGAGACCACAGCTCTATTACAAAGTCCGGACAAATCGGAGCAAACACAGATTGTTGCCGTGGAGTCAATACGTTCCATCGGCTGCGGAGAATCCAGGAGGCGTCCGGCGAGCGCGTCGCTCCGTTAGGGAGGACAAAGCCGGTGTTGGAGTCGAAGAAGACGCCGCGGCCATCCTGTCTCGCCCAGTTTCCGAGCTGACGGGTGATCTCGGCGTTGCGCATACCCGTTCTGGAATTCGCCGGTGACATGACGATGATTTCCTTTCGGGCCGTGAGCTCGAGGCGCAGTTCGGGGTTATCGCCACAGAGATGGAAGAACTGTTCTGGCGTGAGGCCGACGGACTCGACGTTTAGGACATATCTAGTGGCGTTTACCTGATCGATCGTCAATGGAATCCTGGCCATACGCGCTTCCTCTAGAGCAATTATATTGCCGTTGGGCCGTGTATAATAGGCGGCCATGTGTCCCAGCCCAACATCATGAAAACGCGCCTGGGCGCGGTAGCCGCCAGTTGTTTCGTGGCCGTTGCGATTCTGTTGCTATCCTGGACCACCTACTTTGCCGAGCTGAACTCCACCGCCTACGATTTCACACTCCGGCTTGCCGGTCCGGTTCCCGTTAAAAGCCCGACGACGATCGTTGCGATCGACGAGGACAGCCTGCACCGCGTCGGCCGCTGGCCATGGTCCCGCGACAGGCTTGCGCAGCTGATTGACCGGATCGAGAGCGCACAACCCCGGGCGATCGCTGTCGACGTCCTTCTGGATGAAGAGGACAAGACCACGAGCGAAGCGGATGACAAGCTCGCCGCGGCCATCGCCAAGGCTCACGCTATTGTGCTGGGCGCCCATCTTGAAACAAAGGACGGCGTCGAGAGGTGGAATCAACCGGACGCGCTCTTCATGCAGAAGCACGTGCGGCTCGGCCATGTTCATACCGAGCCCGATTTCGACGGCATCACGCGCCGGATTCCCGCGATCAAAGCCAGCGCGGGAGGACTGCCGATCGAAGCACTGTCGGTGGAGGCATTGCACGCCGCGGGACTTCCGTTCAAGGCAGATTTCGAACGGAAAGCCGGTGATGCGGCCGTTTACAAACCCGAATCCATCAATATCCGGTTTGTTGGCGACAACGACAGTTTCTTGCGCGTGCCCGCCTGGCAGCTGCTGGACGGGACCGCAAACGCCGGCCGGCTCAAGGATCAGATTGCGTTGATCGGTTTTACGGCCGAAGCGGCAGGGGACCAGTGGTTTACGCCATTCGCGCGGACGGGCCGGAAGATGAGCGGAGTGGAGATCCATGCCAACGCAATCGATACGCTATACGCCGGCCGTTCGATTTCCGCTACTCCGCCCGAACTGTTGCTTGCCGGCCTCTTCTTCTATGTGCTGCTTCTGTGGTGGCTGGACCGGCATTTTGAAGGCAACCGGTTCTATGCCGCGTCTTTGCTGACCGGTCCCGGGGTGCTGATCGTTTCCTGGCTGCTCATGAAATATGGGAATGTATGGTTTGAATTCCCGCCCTTCTGGGCGGCGCTCGTGGTCGTCGTGCCCGGACTGGAAGTCAGCAAGCTCGTACGGCTGAACTGGGACCTGGACCGCAAAATCGAACGCCTTTCCAGCGGCTGGCTCGCGGCGCTGCACTTGTATGAACCGGAATGGCCCGAAGCCGGGGACGCGGTCGCGCGCCGCGCCAACGTGTTTTCGCAGCAGGAGCGGACTGCGCGGTGGAAGTTGGATGCCATCGACTTCTTCAACGAAGAGTTGATGCGGTTTCTGTCCTTTAATAACGCCATTCTGGCGAGTATCGAAGACGTCATCGTTGTGTGCGACCGGGACGGCCGGGTGGTCTATCAAAACCCTGCAGCAAAGAAGCTTGCAGGATACCGGGAAAACCCGGGACCGGCGCCGGAATATCTCGCTTCCGTCCTCGATGGACGGACATTTCAGCTGGAGCCCGGGATTTTACAATTTGTCGCGGCACGGGACGGAAAGACCTTCTACAATGTTACGGTTACCCCCATATCCACGGCCGGCGTGGTTTTCGCCCTGCATGATGCAACGGCTCAATATGAATTAAACCAGGCGAAGACCGAAATGGTCTCCCTCGTTTCGCACGAGCTGCGGACGCCTCTCACTTCGATTCGCGGATACAGTGAGATGTTGCTCAAGTACAACCTGGTTCAGGACAAGGGGAAGGAGTTCCTGAGCACGATCATTGACGAGAGCAACAGGCTGAACCAGCTGATTCAGTCTTTCCTGGATATCGCCTATATCGAGTCCGGGCGGCAGAAGATAACGAAGTCCGATTTCGAGATCGGGCCGGTTCTCAAGGACATGGCGAGCGTGATCGCTCCGGTGGCCGGGGGGAAGCAGATTTCGATCGTGATGCCGGAAGTAAACGGAATGCGTGTCAGAGCGGATCGCCTGTTGTTGTACCAGGCATTGACGAATCTTGTGACAAACGCCATCAAGTACAGCCCGGCGGGCACGACAGTCCGCATCGGCGTATCGAATGGAAACGGCGCAGTCGCTTTCCAGGTGGCGGATGAAGGCTGCGGTATTCCCCCGGAGGACGCCGCAAAGATCTTCGAAAAGTTTTACCGCCGCGGGAACAAGGAAACCCGCGAGCAGAGCGGCTTCGGTCTCGGCCTCGCCTTCGTGAAAGAAGTTGCGGTCCGGCACGGAGGCGATGTGATAGTAGAGAGTATAGGTATAGGCAAGGGGTCGACCTTTAAATTGTCCATACCGATCTGAGCAATATGACTGCAAGTAAGCCAAGGATCCTGGTCGTCGACGACGACCGTTCCATCTGCAAATTGATGGGCTCCATTCTCGAAATGGAATCCTATCCGTTCCGCGTGGCGATGAGCGGCGAACAGGCCATGCGCGCGATGAATGAAGAACCGTTCGACATTCTGGTCAGCGACATTTATTTAGGCGACGATTCCGGGCTTCACCTGCTCGAGCATATCAAAGCGATCAATGCGGATGCGGAAGTCATCATCATGACCGCCCACGGGTCGATGGAGACTGCCGCGCATGCCGTCCACAACGGCGCTTTCGACTACATCAGCAAGCCGTTTGTGATCGATGAAATGCTGGGGATCCTGCGCCGCATCGAGGAAAAGTTCCGGCTGGTCCAGGGCGCGACCGTCGGCGCGGAGCTGGTCGAAACATTTCCCGATACCGAAATCATCGGCGCGACGCCGAAGATGGTCGAGATCTATAAAAAGATCGCCAAGGTTGCCCGCACGGACTCACCGGTCCTGGTGGCCGGCGACAGCGGAGCGGGCAAAGAACTTGTGGCGCGCGCGGTTCATGCACACAGCCGGCGGAGCACTGCGCCGTTCATCGTGGTGAATTGCGGCGCGCTGCCGGAAACGCTGCTCGAAAGCGAACTCTACGGTCACGAGCGCGGTTCGTTTACCGGCGCGACGGGGACCCGGAAGGGCCTCCTGGAGAGCGCGTCTGGCGGCACCGTCTTTCTGGATGAGATTTCGGAGACCTCACTGAGCTTTCAGGTGAAACTGCTGCGCGTGATTCAGGAGCACGAAATCCGGCGCGTCGGCTCGAACGACACGGTCCAGGTCGATATCCGCCTCATTGCGGCCACGAACCGGGATCTCCGTGAGATGGTTCGCACCAACCGCTTCCGCGAGGACTTATTTCACCGCTTGAACGTTTTCACGATCGCCCTTCCACCGCTCCGTGACCGAACGGCCGACATACCTCTGCTGGCCAGCTACTTCATCAAGCTGTTTGCCGAAAAGCATGGCAAGGCCGTACGACTGGCGGCTGAGGCGGTCGAAGCCATGAAGCGATACTCATGGCCGGGCAACGTCCGCGAGCTCAAGAACATGCTGGAGCGCGCCATCACCTTCAACGACACGGGCGTCATCCAGCCCGACGAACTTGAGCTCGGTGAAGTTGATGAAGACGTTGAGGTTAGCGCCGGATCTGCGGCGCCGGCCGGAGCCGCGAGTGGGTCGCTCGACCAGATGGAGCGGGACCACATTATTAAAGTGCTCAAGGAAACCGGTGGGAACAAAAAACGCGCCGCCGAGATTCTGGGGATCGAAAGACGAACGCTCTACAACAAGGCGAAACGCCTCGGAATTGATTTTGGAAGCATTTAAGTGTAGGATGGCCGGGCCTTTAGGCGAACTATCATGAGGATAAGAAGGACTTTTTCCGGTCTTCTTTTCGCCACTCTGGTAATGAGTGTATCCGTGTTTGCGTCGGGCCGCTCACAACCGGAACCAAGCGTGTTGCTGAACAATGTCGTTTCGAAGCTGGACCGCGAAGCAGCGGTGGATGCAGAAGGTTCGGCGTTGTTTGCCGCTTTGATTGAGAAAGAGTACGGCACGCGTGAAGACGAATTGAAGTTGGGGTCGGGACAGCAATTGGGCTGGGGCGATATGGCCGCTCTCGCTTATATCCAGTACTCCACAGGAAAGAGCTTTGCAGAGATGATTAAGGAAGGCGCTCGACGTGACTTCTGGGCGTATGCCGACAATGCCGGGCTGAACTGCGGCAAGATGGCCCAGTTGCTCGGCGATTTTTTGAAGCGCGCGGAACGCGAGAGAAACACTCGCATTTTCGACAGGTTGCGGGCGTCGCGCCGCGTCCATCCCATGCCCGATCTGGGTAATGGGTTTGGCTTGTTCCAGGAATCACTGGACTTCCGGCACATTGACGTTCCGCAGCCGACAAAGATTCACGACGTGCCTGGCGATCTTGCAAAAGGGGGCCAATGAGAAGGGTACTGATTGTTTTGGCTTTGTTGCTTCTGCCTTCCGCACTGTGGGCTCAAGGAGCTTTGCAGGTGACCTCCGTCAACGGTCCGGTTCAATGGAGGGCAGCAGCCAGCAAGACATTCGTGCCGCTCACCAGATCCGCTATCCAGGTTGGTGATGAGTTAAGGACAGGCGACGGCGCCAGCGTCATTCTGACGGTCCCGGACGGATCCTATATGGTCGTTTCGGAGAACTCGAAGCTGGTTATCGAGGACTTCTGGAGCGGCAGTGTCCGAAGCATCATGAATCTGATGATGGGCGAGGTCCGCTTTTACATCCAGCGCTTCGGCGGCAGGCCGAATCCGTACAGCGTGCGTACACCAACGGCGTTGATCGCGGTTCGCGGCACCATATTTGATGTGAATGTCGATGCGGCGCAGATCGTCGAAGTTCAATGTCTCGAAGGCCGCGTGACTGTGGAAAATGGGCGCGAAGTTATTCTGGAGCCTAATTTCAAAACGCTGGTGCGGCCGAACGAATATCCGACGACGCCGGTCAGGCTCGACGCCGAACTGAAGAAGGATCGCGTCATCGAAATGCGCAAGGTGAGCGCGCCGGAGAGTGACTCGAACAGCGCTCCATCGCTGGATATTCTTTTGACCGGTAACGACCGCGGCAATCGCCCCTCGGATCCGCAGTTCGGATCAAACTCGCGCGCCATCGACAATACCCAACGCGCGAAGCCGTCCCTTACCTTCCCATAACGCCCGCGTTCAATCAGGAACGCGGGCATAAAGCCGGCATAAAGGCTGCGGCCAGAAAAAAACCGAAAAAAATTTGTTGCAAACCGGATGCTCTCCTAAGAGAATCGCTGCCGTTTAACAAACATCCCATGAAGGGAAGTGCACGATGACCAGGGAAGGTACAGCAACCGCAGTCGCTACGGATTCCACGCAGCTCATCACCAGCTTATTCGCGCTTATCCCAGTTCCTGTCGCGATCGTCGAGCAGGATGGCCGCGTTGTTCTCGCCAATTCCGCTTTCAGCGATCTCTTTCAGAATATCCAGAACGTACAATTGCTGCCCCAGCATGAACTCGAAGTGGCCGGCAGAGGAACTTACGAACTCGAAACGGTTCCCCTGAACGACCACGGCATGAAGATCGTTTACGCCGCAGAAATCACGAATGAAGTGCAGCTGCGGCGGCAGATGGTTCACATGGAGAAGATGGCGGCAATCGGCCGCCTGGTATCCGGCGTAGCCCACGAATTGAATAATCCGCTGGCCGGAATTCTCGGCTATGCGCAGCTTCTTTCGCGCTGCGACCTCGATTCGTCGGCGCGCCGCATGGTGGATGTCATTCTGTCTCAGGCGGAGAGGTCAGGGAAGATTGTTCAGAATTTTCTGAGCCTTGCTGCCAAGACCGAACCGAGGCGCGCCGCTTTCGATTTGAATGATGCCATCCGCAGTGTGATGCAGCTGCGCGCATATCGGGAGAACGTCGAAAATATTTCGATTACGACGGATCTCGCGGAGGATCTGCCTTGCGGCTGGGGCGATCCTCATCAGATGGAACAGGTCATTTTGAACCTGGTCGTCAATGCAGAGGATGCGATCGGTGATGTCCATCGCCGGCCGGGTTCCATCCATATCAAAACCTCTGTCGAAGGCGGCCATCTCCAGATGACCGTCGTCGACAACGGCAGCGGCATCCAGGCCCGTGACATGGCTCGAATCTTCGATCCTTTCTTTACCACGAAAGATAGACATCGGGGAACCGGTCTGGGGCTGAGCATCTGCGCGGAAATCGTCAAGGATCATGAGGGTGAGCTGTATGCCTGGAGCACTTACGGATTCGGTTCGACGTTTACGCTCGAATTGCCCATCCGGCAGCAGGCGGAGCCCGAGCCGGCACCCGAGGCACGCACCTCACAAGGAACCGGCCTGCGCGGGAAGCAGATTCTGGTCATCGACGACGAGATTCACATCACTGAACTGATTTTCGACGTTCTGGCGCGGCACGGAGCGCGAGTCGATCTCGCGAATTCCGGTGTGGAGGCGCTCGACCATATTAAAAGCAAGAGCTACGACGTCATCATCTGCGATCAGCGGATGCCGGGAGTGAGCGGCCAGCGTCTTTACCGGCTGGCGGAATCACTGAATCCGGAATTGAGACGCCGTTTCCTGTTCGTAACGGGAGACGTGGTAAGTGCCGAGACTAAGCGGTTCTTTACTCAGGCGGGCGTTCAGTTCATCCGGAAGCCCTTCCGGATTCACGAATTGGTCGATGCCATTGAAGGTCTGCTCAATCGAACTCAGCCACTGGGTTCCTGAGCTGGCCGATTCGTTCGATTTCAATCTCGACGACGTCTCCGGGCTTCATGAAGACCGGCGGGTTTCGGACAAAACCGACACCTGCCGGTGTACCCGTCGCAATGACGTCGCCGACCTCGAGAGTCATTACTCTGGAAATATAAGAGATCAGATTCGGAACATCGAAGATCAGGTTGCTGGTGTTTGATTTCTGCATGGTCTTTCCGTTCAACCGGAGCTCGATGCCGAGCCCGCTTCCGTCACCCAATTCATTGCGCGTCACCAGATATGGGCCCATCGGCGCGAACGTGTCGAAAGATTTCGCGCGGAGCCACTGGCCATCGCCGAATTGCAGATCCCGGGCGGAGACGTCATTGCAGATGGTGTAGCCGGCAACGTAATCTACGGCTGTATCGACCGTCACCTGTCTGGCACGCCGTCCGATGACCACCGCAAGTTCGGCTTCGTAGTCGATCTGCCGGCTCATCTGGGGGATCACGATGGGGTCTTCAGGACCGACGATGGCGCTGGCGTACATCGCGAAGAGCAGGGGTTCCCTGGGCGCCTCCCGTTTGAATTCGGTAATGTGCTCTTTGTAGTTCAGGCCAATCCCTATAAGCTTCTGGGGATGCATTACGGGAGCCCGGAAAATGATGTCGGCCGGCGGGAACAGAAAGCCTTGGATGCCGCTCGACGAGCGTTTCAAACCATGCAGTTGATCTTCGAGGATAGCCAGGCCTTCTTTAACCTGGAGAACTTCTTCGATCGAAAACACAACGCGCGGAAATTCCAGGAGGTCATCGCCGATGGCTTTGGTAATGTCAAAGCAGGCGTCGCCGAAAATGCACCCGAGTCTCAGGACAGAGGGAGCATTTTTCCGGGAAAAATTCATGAATTTCACGCGTACCTCCTGTAGAATCGCCCAAACTCTAGCATGCCGCTTCCTCTGAGACCAAAAACCCAATCCGAAATTGATGCCAGAAAAGCGGTGCTTTCGCTGCGGTGGCTGGTCGTTATCCTGGCCTCTTATCTTACTCTGTTCAGCTACATCGGTACCGAACAGTTTCCTCTGGTATTCGGTATCGCGCTTGTCTTTTCGCTGACGAATATCCTGTTGATGCTCATTCCCCGCAAACGATTTACCGCCACCCGGATCCAGACCGGTATTGCCGTTCTCGACCTCGCCTTCGTTTCCTTAACCCTGTATTTACTGAGGGTTCCCGGGAATTATCTGTTTTTGGGCTTCCTTGCGATTTTCATTCTTGCCGTCTTATGGCGCGACCTGCGGTTGGTCCTGGTCTCGCTGTTTGTGGTGAGCCTTCTGTTCGGCGCCTTCAGTTACTTCCGGTTCTTCGGATTTCAGGCGGAGGTCAACGTCGAACGGTTCCTGACCATGTCGCTGTTCTTCGTCGTGGCGATCTTTTACATCTTCCTGTGGGAGCGCTTGATGCAGGATGCCAAGACGACCAACTCCATGATGGAAGAAAACCGCATCGCGGAAGCCATGGTGGAGATGACGCGCACCCTGTCGTCGTCCCTGAACAGCGACGAAGTTCTGCTTTCGATTGTTACCCGCCTCAGTGAAGTCCTGGAAGCGGAAGACTGTTTCATTGTGCGGGTCGACTCCAAAACGGGCCTGGCGCGCGTTCTGGTTAAAGCATCGCAGCCGGACAAGCGGAACCTGGATATCAACATGGAAGATCATCCGGAACTCAAGCAGGCCCAGGAGGCCCGGCGGTTATTGTTCATGCCTGATGCGAAACCGTTTGGAATCATTGCAATTCCAATGATTGCGCATGAATCGGTGCTGGGGCTGATTGACGTGCGGTCGGCAAGGCTGCCTCCTGTCCTCAGTTCTGCCAACGCCCGGTTCTTTGAAGTCATGGCCAGTACCGCCGCGAACGCCCTCAGGAACGCGCAGCTGTTCGAAGAAGTGGAGCATCGGGCGCGAACGGACTTTTTGACGGGCTTACCGAACCATCGTTTTTTTCAAGCAACATTGTCCGTGGAGTTAGGCCGGGCGCAGCGGCACAACCACCCCTTGTCGCTGTTGATCGTCGATCTCGACTATCTGAAGGAAGTGAACGACCGCTTTGGCCACCCGAGCGGGGATATGGTGATCCGGACGATCGCCGCAGCGATCCGTACCAGCTGCCGCGAGATCGATTTTGCGGCGCGCTACGGCGGAGAGGAATTCACCGTCATTCTCCCCGAGACACCGTTAGCCGGCGCCATCCAGGTTGCGGACCGGATTCGTGATCGAATTTCGGCGGAACAGTTTCCGGGTATCGGGAATATTACGGCTTCGGTTGGCGTATCGAACTACCCGATCAATGCCCTGAGCAAAGAAGATTTGATCCGGGTCGCCGACCAGGCGCTGTATATCGCCAAGAACGGCGGCCGCGACCGTGTTGCATATTTCAATTATCAGATGATCACGCGGTAGGGAATAATGGGGGGCATGGATCTATTTCCAATAGATCCGCTTCCCATCACACCTTCATGTACGCAAGTCTTGCTTCAAGCATCCTGGACAATCGTGCAATAGGCAGGCCGAGGACGAAGTAAATCGCCGCGGTCAGCAGTCCGATCCCGATGTAGTCGTAGTTCGTTGCCGCGAGCTGCCCGTACATCTTTGTCAATTCCACCATTGTGATCACGGATACCAGGGAAGAGTCCTTCAGCAGGGCAATGAAGTCATTGGTCACGGGCGGAATGACGAGACGTACGGCCTGCGGCAATACGATCTTCCGGATCGTCTGGATTCGGGTCAAGCCGAGCGCCAGCGCTGCATCGAGTTGTCCGCGAGGAATCGACTGAATGCCGGCCCTGTAGTTTTCCGCTTCATATGCGGCGTAATTGAGACCCAGGCCGATGACGGCTGCCCACAAGGGCGAAAACCGGATACCGATGGAAGGCAGTCCGTAGAAAATGATGAAGAGCTGAATCAAAAGCGGGGTGCCGCGAATGACTTCAATGAAGGCGATGACCGGCCAGGCGAGCATGGCCGGCCCGAAAACTCGAAAGACGGCAAGCAGAAGGCCGAGTCCGATGGCGATTGCCATCGACAGCGCGGAGATCTCGAGGGTGACCAGCGCGCCCTGTAGCAGCAGAGGCAGAAATTGTGCGTACTGTTCCAGGCGCTGTTTGAATGTGTGTTCGGTCCGAATGGCGTCGAGATAGTCCTTGTAGCGTGGAGAGTCATCGTTGGAAACCGGTTCCCGGTCCCCAAAAGCCTGAGCGGTTGACGCGTTGTAGATACCCCAGTCGGTGTAGATCTTCCGCAGCGTTCCGTCTCTCTTCATCGAATCCAGGGACGCATTGATTTGCCGGAGCAGGTCGAAATCGGCCTTGCGGATACCGATTCCAAAGGTCATCTGAGCGGCGGTGAGCTCGATGTTTTTCACTCGCGGCCCGCTGGCATAGTACAAGGCGATCGGCGTGTCCATCACGACCGCGTCGAGGCGGCCCAATGCCAGATCGATATAAGGCTGGACCTGCCCGTCATAACTGCGGATCACCACATTGCCGAGGCTTTGAACATAACGCTCGGCAAACGTCACTTTAAGCACCCCGACGCGCATTCCCCGGAGATCGTCCGCGTGCTGGATGCGATCGTCGTCGATCCGGCGGGTGAGTGTGATCGTGGAGTAGAAATAAGGATTTGAGAAATTGATCCTCTCCGCGCGTTCGGCAGTGATTTCCAGGCCGTTGATGACGACGTCGTACTCGCCGCGTTCGAGCCCTGGAACGAGACCATCCCACTGGTTCTGGACAAATCGGGCCTTACGTCCCATCCGCGCCGCAAGCGAGTTCGCGAGGTCCACCTCAAAGCCGACGATGTGCGCCGGATTGCGGGGGTCCGGAAAGGTATACGGCGCGCCGCCCTCGGCATCAGCAGCCCAGACCAGTTCCTGGTCCGCCGCGGCTGCCGTCAGCTGCAGCGGGGCAATGAGGACGGCGATCAACAGGTAAGGAATGGCTTTCATGGTTTTCCGAATCTACAATACCAACGTGGAGTATTTCATCGAATTCGTAAATGTGTCGAAGTCATTCGGCGAGATGAAGGTGCTGGACGACGTCTCGTTTGGCGTGAAAACCGGTGAGACATTTGCGATCCTCGGTCCCAGCGGAGTGGGCAAGACGGTGACACTGACCCACGCCGTCGGACTGATGAAACCCGATAGCGGACGGATTATCGTCGACGGGGAAGACATCACCTTTATGACGGAGCAGCAGCTGGCGGAAGTCCGCCGGAAGGTGCAACTGGTGTTTCAATCCGGCGCTTTGTTTGACTCGCTCTCTGTCTGGGAGAATGTGGCTTTTCCCTTGAACGACAGCGGGCGGTCCGAAGCGGAGATAGAAGCCAGGGTCGCGGAGTATTTGAAGCTGGTGGAAATTGAAGACCTGGCGGCCCTCATGCCCAGCGAACTCAGCACCGGAATGAAACGCGCAGTCGCGATCGCCCGCGCCGTTGCGGCCCAACCGAAGGCCATTCTCTATGACGAACCAACGACGATGGTGGATCCGTTGATGTCGCAGACCATCAATGCACTAATCCGAAAAATGGAGCGCCAGCTGCAGCTGACCCAGATGGTCGTGACGCACGATATCGCCAATTGCGCCGAAAAAGTCGCCGACCGCGTCGCGCTGTTGAATAAGGGCAAATTCGTCTTCATCGGCACCATGAATGAGCTCTACGCGAGCGACCACCCGATCGTCCGGGAGTTTGTGGAAGAAGACCGGGTCCGGTTTGAACAGGATAAGGAACCGGCCTGACAAGGGGAGGTTCCCTCCTCGCTCTTCTCGAATCACTTTTCTGCGCTGAGCAAGAGAGCTCCTTCTGCCCGGAAGTGCAGATGATCCTGCCGCGTGGGGAACCAGTGAGTCGGCTTCCAGTCCTCCGGGAGGGGCGTTGAATCGATGATCCTGCGATGCAATGCCGAAACAAACCCGGACTGCTTCAGTGCCGCCGCGTATTCCTCGGCGCTTAAAAGGTGGACTGGAAGGTCGATATGCTTGGCCCACTCGTGGCTGTACACATTTTCCCTGTAATAACTGATCAGGAAGCACGCCTTGCCGCCCGGCTTCAGGATCCGGTACACCTCGGAGAAGGCGTTTTCCAGTTCGGGATAGTAGTAGATCGACTCGACGCTGAGCAGAGCATTGAAGAAACTGCCGGTGGTTGGAATCCCGGAGGCGTCCGCGACAACGAAGAATGTGTTGTGCGGGTTACGGTAACCGGATCGGGCCTGGGCAATCATCCGGTCCGATAGATCGACGCCGACGACGATTCCTCTGGACGCTTTCTGTGCAAGAACGCGGGTGGCCCAACCGACGCCGCAGCCGAGATCGAGCACGTTGTGGTACTCGTCGATAGCCATCGATTCGATCAGCTGACGGGTCGTCTCCCAGTGCCCCTTTTCCAGCCCTCGCCCGCGGCCGGACCCGGCCCACTGGTTGAACTCGCGTCGAATGCGCTCCTGCATCATGGTGCTATTATCACTCCGTGCGCCCGGTTCTCATCTTCGATCTCGACGGCACGCTGGTCGACTCCAAAAAGGATCTTACGGCTTCCGTAAATCACATCCGGAATCGATTCGATCTGCCTGTTTTGACGGAGGAAGAGATCGCTCGTTTCATCGGAAACGGCGCAGCAATGCTGATCCGGCGGGCGCTCGGCCCGAAGGCCAGTGAGCCGAATGTTCAGGAGGGGCTGCAGCTTTTCCTTTCCTATTACCGGGCACACATGCTGGACAGCACCGTGCTTTACCCCGGCGTTTTCGAGACCCTCGAGCGGCTCACCGACTGCAAGCTTGCGGTTTTGACCAACAAGCCCGTGCATTTCAGTTGTGCGATGCTCGACGGTCTCGGCATTTACAAAAGGTTCGCCGCCGTGTATGGCGGTAATAGTTTCGATCACAAAAAACCGGATCCCGTCGGGGTCTATCAGATCCTGTCCGACACGAAGGGGCAGCGCGAGCGTACCTGGATGATTGGAGATTCCGCTGTGGATGTGCTCACCGGACGAAACGCCGGCGTCCAGACCTGTGGTGTGACGTACGGCTATGCCACGCAGACTTTCAAAGACGCCCCGCCGGATTTCATGATCGACAATTTTTCTGACCTGGAGGCTTTGGTCCATGATTGAAGTTCGCAACTACATTCGGGGCGAATGGCTCTCTCTCCGGCAAGGCCGCGAAATCGAAGTGCGGAATCCGGCCGATCCAGACGAAGTCGTCGGAAAGGGCTTTCTCGCTTCCGCCCGCGAGGCCGAAGCCGCGCTCGCCGCTGCAGACGAAGCTTTGCCATCGTGGTCGCGCACGCCGGCCCCAAAACGCGGCGAAATTGTTGAACGCGCCGCAGATCTCATCCGGGCCGAACAGGACGATCTCGCACACCTCCTTACCAGAGAAGAGGGCAAGACGGTTGCCGAAGCCAAGGGCGAGATTTATCGCGCCTACAACGTTTTGAACTACACCGCCGGACAGTCCCGGAGAATGGGTGGAATCACGATTCCATCCGAACTCCCAAAGAACTTCGCCTATACGATGCGCCAGCCCCTCGGGGTTGTTGCGCTGATCACACCATGGAACTTTCCGATCTGCATCCCGGCCTGGAAGATCGCTCCGGCCCTGGTCGCCGGCAATACTGTCGTCTTCAAGCCGGCATCGTCCACACCCCTCACGGCCGCAAAGCTGGTTGAAATCTTCGAACGCGCGGGATTGCCTGCGGGAGTATTGAATCTGCTTGTCGGCAATAGCTCCGATGTCGGAGACCAGCTCACACGCGACCGGCGGATTCGGGGTATTTCGTTCACGGGATCTTCGGAGAACGGCACTCAGATCTACGCGTCCTGCGCCGCGCGCGGAGTTAAAGCGCAGTGCGAAATGGGTGGGAAGAATCCCGTCGTTGTGCTTGAAGACGCCGATCTTGATCTGGCGGCAGACGGCATCGTGTCGGGCGCATTCGGTTCAACCGGGCAGCGCTGCACGGCGACCAGCCGGGCGATCGTTCACGAAAAGGTCGCGGACGAATTGCTGGCGCGCATGACGAGCCGTCTTTCGAAGTGGAAGGTGGGCAATGGCCTCGATGCCGATATTCAGATGGGGCCGCTGGTGAGCGCGCCACAGATGAAGACGGTCGAAGACTACATCGCCATTGGAAAGAGTGAAGGGGCGCAGCTTGTCACGGGCGGCAAGCGTCCGGCCGGTTTGACAAAAGGATTCTTTCTTGAGCCGACGATCTTTGATCACGTCCGGCCTCAGCATCGTATCGCACGGGATGAAATCTTCGGACCTGTCCTATCGATTCTTCGAGCTAAGGATTATGAGCAGGCGCTGGAGTTTGCGAATACCTCCGAATACGGGCTCACATCGTCGATCTATACGAACGATGCCGGCCGGATTTTCGACTTCTGCGAGCGAATCGAGACCGGAATGGTTCATGTCAACTCGCCAACTGTCGGCGGAGAAGCTCAAATTCCGTTCGGCGGAATGAAATCGTCCGGGGTTGGCGAGCGGGAACAAGGCCCGACGGCGCTGGATTTCTACAGCGATGTGAAGGTGATCTATATCGACCATACCGGCGCGGCGCGAACGAGCAAGTTCTACTGAGGCGCTACAGGCAAAA
Organism: Terriglobia bacterium; assembly: GCA_036496425.1. Classification (NCBI taxonomy): domain Bacteria; kingdom Pseudomonadati; phylum Acidobacteriota; class Terriglobia; species Terriglobia bacterium. Next base: position 16,430 of record DASXLG010000348.1, read on the forward strand.
GTGCGGCGGCGCTCCCGGATCGAACAACACCGGCATTGCGGTGTCCAGCCACCTGGCGTGTGGCGCGCGCATCAGTTCTTCGCGGGTGAAGTAGCGGACGTCGGTAATCTCGTCTCCATCCGGCTTCAACGTGCCGCCGACGATTTGTCCTCGAAAGACAATACCGACATATGAGGCCCTGTCGCCGTTTGGATAATCGATGATCAGGTCCTCGCCGCCATAGACGCCCAGCATGCCGGTCACCTGAACCTGCAGCCCTGTCTCTTCCATTGTTTCCCGGACGGCAGCTGCGGCAGGCTGCTCTCCCGGCTCGATGAGACCGCCCGGGGCGACCCAGATCTCCTTGTCGGCATGAAGACAAAGAAGAATGCGGCCCTCTTCGTCATGCAGCACGACGGCGGCGGACGGCAGCAATAGAAGATCGTGGCCTACTTTCTGACGAATCTGCTGCATGTAGCCGGACATCGGCATTTGTTTTCTCCTGGTGTGTTGCCGACCATGACATCCGCAATGAACTTCCTCACATGCGGCGAGGTACCTCGATGCCCATGAGATCGAGAGCTTTCGTCAGCGCTTCCCGTGTCAAATCCACCACCAGAAGATAGAACAGCCGCCGGCCCGGGTCGGTTTCCGACAGAATGCGATAGTGGTGGTAGAACAGGTTGAATCGCTGCGCCAGTCCGAATGCGTATTTCGCCAGAGATGCGGGCTCCAGACTCGCGATGACCTGATTCCCGATCTCATCCAGGCGCAGCGCCATGTACAGCAGTTCCCAGATATCGTTGGCGTCGTTGAGGAAGGCCGCAACCTTGGGATCATTCAACATCTGGTGCACGCGAGCGAAGTCGAAAGCCGCGTCGGCTTCACGCACTTTGTGAATGATGTTGTTCGCGCGGACCGCGGCATATTGAATGTAGGGACCTGTTTCGCCATCGAAGTTCAACGCTTCCTTGAAATCGAAGGCGATGATCGCCGTGCGCGTGAACTTCAAGAGGAAATAGCGCAGGGCCCCGACGGCGATTTGCCGCGCTATGGTGTCGGCCTCGCCGGGGGTGATGCCGGTATTTCGTTTGACGACTTCTTTCCTGGCTTCAGCCTCGAGTGTGTTCAGAAGATCGTCCGCCTTGACGCCCTGGCCCTTTCGTCCTGAAACCTCGATGTGAGCTCGTTTCTTATCCTCCTGGGGAACCTCGATGCCGAGTTGTTCAGCGCAGGACGGCGTCAGAGCCACGACTTCATACGAAAAATGGATGGACCGCCGCGCCTCCTCTTCATATCCCAGGCCCAGTAAACCCTGGACAACCACGTTCTGCAGATAGGACTGGCGAACATCGATGACGTTGTAAACCGTATGACCGTGACCGAAAGGAGGATGATCCTCCCGGCCTCCCGACGACGAAGTCACCCAGACGTCATCGCCGGTCTCGAGCAGTTCATACCGGAAGTCCTGGTCGAGGAGTCCCACCTTCCAGAGCTGGTAGGCAATATCCTTTCCGACGTAGGTTACGGTGCCGTTCGATCGAACGATGATTTTGTCGTCTTCATGGCCCTCGGCGTCCAGCCGCATCACCCAGCACCCGCTGTTTTTGCCTTCCTGTTCAAAGAAGATCGCTTCTTTCTCTTTGAGCTGGCGGAATGCATAGTCCCAGAACTTGAGATGCAGGATATCGCTTTCCCGCGGAAGCAGGTCATACTGGACGTTGATCCGCTGCATCGTGCGCAGGTGGCATCGGACAATCGTCATGGCGACGAGCTCCGCCATCCGAGCCGTATCGTTGTCGCCGTGTTCGATTTCTTTCAGCGCCTGCCCGCGAAGGGCGTGCTTTGGATCCTCCGCTTCATAAAAGGGAGTCACGCGGGCATAAACATCCCAGCAGTAATAGTCGAATTTCAGCGACTTGTCCGTGACCATCCGCCGGATGTCTTCCAGTGTCTTTCGCTCGACATGTTTGAATCCGACGACAACGTCTGCGACCTGGACCCCGGTATTGTCGATATAGTTCTGCACTTCAACCGCGCGGCCTGACGCCTGAAGCACACGTACGAAGGTGTCGCCGATGGCCGCATTGCGCAGATGACCGATGTGCGCCGCTTTGTTGGGGTTGATGTTCGTATGTTCGACGATGACTTTGCCATCGTCCGAGGGGAATCCTCGCAGCCGGCTGCTGCGGACGGCCGAAGCCCTGTCGAGATAGAAGTTGATGTACCCGGCTCCGGCAGCTTCCATTCGTTCGATGCCGTCGATCTTTCCGGCGCGGGCAATCAATTCTTCCGCGATAACCCGCGGGGGCTTTTTGAGGTGACGGGCAAGCTCGAATGCGACCGGAGTCGCCAGCTCGCCGAATTCGACCTTCGGAGTCTGATTGAGAACGATATCGGGAGGATCGATATTCCACTGCGCGCGGATCGTTGATCGTAGCGCCTCCTTCAGGCGCGCATGGAGATCCAATAACATAAACGGCAATGTTAACATTAGAAACCATGAAGACGCTCTACTTCGACTGTTTCTCGGGTATCAGCGGCGATATGACGATCGGCGCGCTTCTGGATTTGGGACTCGGCTTTGACTACCTGAAAACCGAACTCCACAAGCTGCCCGTCGAGGGCTACGAGCTGCGGATGTCGCGCGTCATACGATCGAATCTGAGCGCGCTGAAATTTGATGTTCTGGTTGATGGGCAGCAGCCGGACGCGGAGCATGAACATCAGCACGACGAACACGATCATCACCATCACCACAATGATGATCACGAGCACACGCATCCGCATGAACCGGCCTCTTCCCATGCCCACTTTCATCGCAAGGCGTCTGAAATTCTGAAAATGATCGCGGAAAGCAAGCTCACGCCTAATGCAAAGCGCATTGCGACGGAAATTTTCACGAAACTCGCGATTTCGGAGGGCAAAGTCCACCACATCCCTCCCGATGACGTCGAGTTTCATGAGGTCGGCGCCGTGGACTCGATCGTGGACACCGTCGGGGCGGCAATAGGATTCGATGCGCTCGGAATCGAGCAATTTCTCTGCTCCGCCATCAACATCGGCAGTGGTTTCGTTCATTGCCAGCACGGCGTGTTTCCTGTACCGGCTCCCGCGACTGCCGATCTGCTCCGACACGCGACGATCTACCAGAAGCACGCTCAAACCGAACTTGTGACGCCCACCGGCGCCGCCATTCTTGCCGCAGTCGTCTCCCGTTTCGGGACTCTAAGCGGGTTTGCCGCGGAAAAGATCGGCTACGGCGCCGGCACAAAGCAGTTTGCCGATTTCCCGAACTGCCTGCGGTTGATGATCGGCGAAGAGCACCCGATAACGGCCGACCGGGCCGGGACGGCGGTCATCGTCGTCGAAGCGAATATCGATGATATGACTCCTCAGAATCTGGCATACGCAACGGAAAAGCTGCTCGATGCCGGAGCGCTCGATGTCTTTACGATTCCAATCCAGATGAAGAAATCCCGCCCGGGGCAACTGCTGCAGGTTCTGTCGCCGCCCGGCGCGGCGGACCGCCTGACCCGGCTCATTTTCGAGGAGACGACCACGATCGGTATCCGGCGTTATGCAGCCGATCGAACCATTCTCGAACGCGAGTTTGTCGAGGTGGTTACCGAGTTCGGCAAAGTCCATATCAAGGTTTCAAAATTGGACGGCCAGGTTGTGAATTACACCCCGGAATACGAGGAATGCGCCCGCCTGGCACGGGAAAAAAACGTCCCATTAAAGAAAGTACAGGCAATGGCCGTAAAGGCGTATCTCGAGGGTTGAACTTATTGGAAATTCGAGATTGGAAGTTCGAAATCGAAAATCGAGGAACCCAATCTCCAATTTCGAACCTCCAATCTCGAATTTCCAATAAGTTTGCCGTACCAAAGGGTGCGCCTGATCTCTCTTTCCCACCAACCTGATACACTAGTTATTTATGCCCAACACGTTTTACATCACTACGCCGCTGTACTATGTGAACGCGCCGCCTCACCTGGGGGGCACATATACGACGATCGTCGCCGACACCATTGCCCGATATAAACGCTTGATGGGTTTCGACGTTAAGTTGTTCTGCGGGACGGACGAACACGGCCAGAATATCGAACGGGCTGCCAAAAAACGGGGTATTTCGCCTCAGCAACTTGCAGATCAGGTCTACACCCAGTATCGGGATCTCTGGAAGCTGATCGGAATCGAATACGATGAATTCGTCAGGACCACCGAGCAGCGTCATCATGCCAGCGTGATCGAGCTTTACACGCGCGCCAAGGCGAACGGCTATGTCTATAAGGGTTCCTATTCCGGCTGGTACTGCGTTTCATGTGAGGCTTACGCGCCGGAAAGCGATCCCTCCACACCTGTGCCTTGTCCGGATTGCGGGCGGCAGACAGAGTGGTTTTCCGAAGAGAGCTATTTCTTTAAATTATCCGCATTCCAGGAACGGCTTCTCGAGTTGTATGAGAAAAATCCGTCCTTTATCCGGCCTGAATCGCGCCGTAATGAAATTGCATCATTTGTAAAGGGCGGCCTGAAGGACCTATCGATCAGCCGCGCCACGTTGAAGTGGGGGATTCCACTTCCGGACGATCCCAATCACGTTTTTTACGTATGGTTTGACGCGCTCACGGCTTATATGAGCGGTATCGGTTATAAAACGGACCCCGCAAAGTTTGAGAAATACTGGCCGGTGGATACTCACCTGGTGGGCAAGGACATCCTGAGATTCCATACGGTTTACTGGCCGGCCTTCCTGATGGCCGCTGGAGTCGACACGCCGAAATCCGTCTTTGGGCATGGCTGGTGGCTGTCCAAGGACGTCAAGATGTCCAAGTCGCGTGGCAACGTGATGGACCCGTTCCTCCTTCACGAAGTGTTCGGTTCCGACTTGCTGCGCTATTACCTGCTGCGGGAAATGGTCTTCGGCCAGGACTGCAACTTTGCAATCGAGGCGATCATTCAGAGATACAACAGCGATCTCGCAAACGATCTGGGAAATCTCCTTAGCCGGACGACGGCCATGATTGCGAAGTACCGGAACAGCCAGATTCCGCAATCGGGCGAAGCGAAAGGCGACGGGGAAGTGCGTGAACTGGCGCAGCGCGTCATCAAGAACTACCAGAGTCATTTCGATGATTACAACTTCTCCCGGGGCCTCGAGAATGTGTGGGAGCTGATCTCGAGAGTCAACAAATACATCGTTGAAAACGAGCCCTGGGCCATCGCCGAGAAGCCGGCGGAAGCCGGGAAGCTGGACAGCGTGCTTTTCCATGCGGCCGAGTCGTTAAGGCTGATCGCAGCCATGGTTGCGCCCGTCATGCCCACGACTGCCCAAAATCTATGGGAGCAGCTGGGACTCGACGGCAAAGTATCCGGCGTTCAGCTCCAGACATTGAAATGGTCGCAGGATCTCGCTGGAAAAAAGCTTCGCGCCGGTGCGGCGCTTTTTCCGAGAATGGATCCGAAAGAGGTTTTGAAAAAGATGGAGAACGCAAGCGAACAGCGAGCCGCTGCGGTTGAAAAGGCGGCACCGCAGGCGGAAGCGCCGGCGCCCGTTGCCGCCGGGAATCTGGCGGCTCAAATCACGATTGACGATTTTTCCAAGATCGATTTGCGAGTTGCGACTGTAGTTGAAGCCGAACGCGTGAAAGGTGCGGACAAACTTCTGCGCCTGGTTGTCGATCTCGGATTCGAAAAGCGGCAGATCCTGGCCGGCATCGCGATGGCGTACCAGCCCGAGTCGCTGGTCGGGCGGAAGGTCGTTATCGTGGCGAATCTGCAGCCGCGGAAGTTGAGGGGGCTGGAGTCCAACGGAATGATCGTTGCAGCTTCGCTGGGGCCCGAAGACAAGCCGATCCTTGCCGGCTTTCACGAAGCCGTCGAGAATGGGGCGCGCCTGAAATAGTGTTAATTGATTCTCACGCTCATCTGGATGATCCCCGTTTCGATGACGACCGCGACGCCGTCCTGCAGCGCGCATGGGATGCGGGCATACGAAAGATCCTGACGATCGGCAACGGCAGCGGACCGGATGAAATGGGATGCGGCATCCCGATCGCCGAGAAGCACGATTGGATCTATACCTCTGTGGGAATTCATCCTCACGATGCGAGCCGCGTTGAGGAACGGCATTACGCGCTGATCGAACAGCTTTGCAGGCACGAGAAGGTCATCGCCATCGGGGAGGGGGGACTTGATTACCATTACGACAACTCGCCGCGGGAGGTGCAGCGCGAAGTATTCCGCGCACAAGCGGCTCTTGCCAGAGATCTGGATCTGCCGCTCATCGTGCACACGCGCGACGCCGATGCGGACACCGAAGAGATTCTGCGCGAGGCGTCGCCGCGCCGCGGAATCCTGCACTGTTTCACGTCGAGCGGGGCGCTTGCCGACTTCGCGTTGAGCATAGGGTTTTTCATCTCCTTTTCCGGAATTGTGACATTTCCGAAGGCTCGCGAGGTTGCAGACATTGCGGCGCGTATTCCAGCGGACCGCATCCTCCTGGAGACCGACGCTCCTTATCTCGCTCCGGTGCCTCATCGGGGCAAGCGGAACGAGCCGAGCTTCGTTTCGGAAACGGCCAGGTACCTGGCGCAACTGCGCGGAGTCCCGGCGGAAGAGCTGGGAGCGCAGGCGTCAGCCAATTTCAACAGAGTGTTTGCCGTCAAAACATCGTAAAATGCGCTGGTTGTATGGCTTTTAGTGCACAGGAAATCTATCAGCTCATCGCCCCCGAGCTGGGCCGCGTCGAAGAAGAGCTGAAGGGATATACCCGTTCAGAAATCCAGCCCATTGCCGAGATCGGTGAATATATCTTAAGCGCCGGCGGGAAGCGCATCCGTCCGGCGCTGCTGTTGTTGACCGCGAAGATGCTCGGAGAGGTTTCGCCGATGAGCATCCGGCTCGGCGCTGTTGTTGAATTCATTCACAACGCCACCCTGGTTCATGACGACATCATCGACGGGGCTGATACGAGGCGCGGCCGTCCTTCCGCCAATTCCCATTGGGGGAATTCCATGACGGTGCTTGCCGGGGACTGGCTGTATATGCAGTCCTTTGCGGTCGCTCTAAGCGAAAGGAATTTCGAAGTCCTCGGCACACTTATCGGTATTACACAGAAAATGGTTGAGGGGGAATTGCTGCAGCTGACGGTGCTTGGCAAGTCACAGATCACCCAGCAGCAGCTGCTGGATATTGTCGAGCGGAAAACGGCGTATCTGTTTTCAGGCTGCACGAAACTCCCGGCGATTGCGGCCGGCCTGAACCATGGATCGGCGGACCGGCTGGGTGAGATCGGGAAAGCCCTCGGGATGGCGTTTCAGCTGGTGGATGACCTGCTGGATTTGACCTCGACCTCGGACATCCTGGGTAAACCGGCGGCAAGCGACCTCAAAGAAGGAAAGATGACGCTACCCGTCTTCTTTGCAATTACGAATGCGAAAGCAGAGGATACCCAGAAGGTCCAGAGAGTCCTCGACGAGCGTAATTTCCGGTCGGTCGACCGCGTTGAAATCCTTCATCTGGTTGAAAGGTCGGACGGCCTCGAGCGCACGCGGGAACTTGCCCGCCAATATGCCCGCCGGGCGATTCAATTGCTTGAGGAATTCCCGGCTTCGATATATCGTGACGCCATTGTGAGCATCCCCGAGTTTATTTTGAATCGTACGGCTTGATTACGTTAATTGATGAAGATTAACTTCTCGATCCGTTCCTTCCTCGTCTTCCTGGCCATTTCCTTTACCGTGCCCGCCGTTCTCCTGTTCGGTTTTTTCGAGGCCCGCAGTGGTGTCCGCCAGGCGCGGGAAGATGCCCGTGACGTGAATCGGCAGGCAGCGCTGATGATCGAGCACGAGATCGCGGCTTCACTGGAACAATTCAGAGCATTCAGCGAGGGCTTGGCGCTGGACGTCGACGTCGGTGCCTTGAGGTTTCGGGATACTGGCCGCGTCATGGAGGAGGTCAAACTCTATCCAGGTATCACGTATCTCATTCTGAATAAAGATGGAGTATCTGTTGCGGGTTATTCCAACAGCAGGGAAATACGGATCGGCGCGGACTTCAGCGACCGGAGTTATGTCCAGCGGGCTTTCGCTTCGCGAAAGACCGTGATTTCCGGCACCCTTACCCGTTCGGCGAATACTTCAGCGGTTGCGTTTTGTGTGCCGCTGCTGGACATGGATGGAAGCGTAAAGGGAATGCTTGCCGGAGCAGTTCCAACGGAGCAATTTCGCACGCGTTATCAACTGGTCCCGGAGCAATTTGCCTGGGTCCAGGACTCGTTCGGCAATACGGTTTCGGCGACCAACGTGGATCCTTCCGAGCCAAAGAAAAGCAATGAGATCATCGAAACCCGTGTAACCGCGCTGGGCTGGAAAGTGGTTGTTGGCCTGCCTGGCCGCTACGTGATGGTACGCGCCCGCCGTGCCATTTACAACGCGATATGGGTCGCCTTGATTTGCACTCTGATCGGTGGGGCCGTGGCAAGCATCGTCGGGTTTTCAACCGTAAGAGGGCTCGATAAGATCGGACGCCAGATCCGGGGCATGTCGGCCATCAATCTCAGGCCGATTGAACTATCGAATAAAGGCTTGTATCCGCGCGAAGTCCGCAGCCTGATCGGAAACTTCAATAATCTGCTCGATCGCACGGCCCGCATGCAACTCGCGGAGTTCGAAGCCATTTCTCACCTGGCGGATACCGTACTGGTTGCCGGTTCCGACGGCCGCATTTCCTACTTGAACGATGCGGGCGTCCATATGTTCGGCGACATGACCGGCAAGCCTGTTCACGATCTCATCGGCACGGAGACCGCCCGGAGTATTCTCTCGCAGGTTCCCCCGAAAGCCTGGAAAGGCGAGGCTTTCGTCAGAAAGGCTCAGGGCGAAACATTCGATGCCTTTCTCAGCAGTACTCCGGTGCTGGAAGACGGAAAACTCAGTTCGGCCGTCATTATTGTTCAGGACATCACACAGGAAAAAGCCGCGCGGGAGGCCAAAGCTCAGTCGGAAAAAATGATCACTCTGGGCGAACTTGTGGCCGGGACGTCGCATGAGCTGAATAACCCGCTTGCCATTGTTACCGGTTATGCCGATCTGCTTTTGCACGAGAATGGGCTTCATCCGGAGCAGCGAACGAAGATCGAGTCCATACGAAAGAACGCGCATCGGGCCGCGAATGTCGTGCACAGCCTGTTGGCGTTCGCTCGTAAACGCAAAGCGGAGCGCACGGAAACGGATCTCAACTCTGTTGTTCGTGCGGCGCTGGAGCTCAAAGAATACGATCTCAGAACCAGTGGGATCCGC
>DASXLG010000349.1 GCA_036496425.1 Terriglobia bacterium
CGCGCCTGCGCTCTGACGTCAGCTCCTCGGATCGCGCACGGCTCGATGACTACACGGAAAACGTCCGCGAGATCGAGCGCCGGCTGCAGATCGCGATGAAGGCCTCGACCGTCGCGCCGGCCGACATGACGGTGCCGGTTGGCGTGCCGCAGACCTTCGACGAGCACATCAAGCTGCAGTTCGGCCTGCTCGCGCTGGCGTTCCAGGCCGACATCACACGCGTCGGAACGCTGATCATGGGGCGGGATCTGACGGGCCGGGTCTTCCCGGACAGCGAAGTGCCGACGTTGAGCTGGCACGGCGGATCGCATCATGGTGAAGATCCCCGCGTCATTGCCAACTATGCCAAGCTCAATCAGTATCATGTCAAGATGATCGCGTATCTCGCCGACAAACTTGCGAGAACGAATGAAGGAACCGGAACGCTGCTGGATCGGTCGCTGATTCTCTTCGGCACCAACATGGGCAATTCCAACCAGCACCTGCACTACGACGTGCCCCACGTGCTTGTCGGTGGCGCAAATGGAAAACTTCAAGGCGTGCGTCATATCGCTTATCCGTCGAAGACCATACCGACGGGAAATCTGTTGTTGAGCGTGCTGGATAAGTTCGATATCCACCAGGAGAACGTCGGCGACAGTACGGGCCGGCTGGAGACTTTATGAACATGAGCGGAGCGAATGCAAGCCCGACAGGGCGCAGCCGTCAAGAGATGACACGCATCATTGCAACGTGTGGCGCAGTGTTCTTGCTGTCGGTGGGCGGCTTTGGAGCCGGCCGTACGGATGTGGCCGATGCCGCAATGCACGGAGACAAAGGTGCCGTCGGAAAGCTGATCACGGAGCGCGCGGATGTCAATGCCGTCCAGGCCGACGGCGCAAGCGCGCTCCACTGGGCTGCGTATCGTGGCGATAAAGAAATGGTGGACATGCTGATCCGGGCCAAGGCGAATCCCAACGTGGCAAACATTGAAGGATCTACGCCACTGTGGCTGGCGAGTGCCACAGGCGATGCGGGAATCATCGCTTCGTTGCTTAACGCAGGCGCCGATCCAAATGAAGCGCTTCCCCTCGGAAGAACTCCGCTCATGGCCGCGGCACGCACCGGTAAGGTCGATGCAATGAAACTGCTGATCGATCATGGTGCAAATGTCAATGCTAAGGAAACATTGCGCGGAACCACGGCCCTCATGTGGGCAGCGGATGAGGGGCAGGCCGCCGCAATTCGGTTGCTGATCCAAAGCGGAGCGGTCATGAATATGAGGTCGAATCTCGCGACGCGACAAGCACCGCGGCCCAGCGGTAAATCGGGAGATCCCCGGAAGGCGGTTGAGGCACAAGCTGCAGCTCTCGCTGCCAACCAGCCGGCGCCGCTCGTGGCTGACACCCGCGGAGGATCAAAAAACGTACAGCCGGCCGCACAACGTGCCGCACAACAGGCGGCAGCCGCAGATGACGCCGGAGCGGCAGACGATGCTGCAGCCGGGGGAGGTGGAGGCCGCGGCCGCAATCAGGGTCCGCCGGATGGCGGACAACTCACGGCTCTGACGATGGCCGCACGTTCCAACGGTCTCGAATCCGTCAAAGTTCTCCTGGCGGCTGGAGCGGACGTTAACCAGACCACCGGGTACGGCTGGAGTGCGCTGCTCGTTGCGACACAAAACCGCTACTACAAGCTCGGCGCCTATCTGCTGGACCACGGCGCCGATGTCAACCTCCCGAACAAAGGGGGATGGACTCCGCTCTACCTGGCGACGGACAATCGCAATATCGAATCCGGGGATTATCCTGTCCGCAAACCCGACATGGAGCATCTCGATTTCATCAAGTTGCTGCTCGCCAGGGGTGCAAATGTCAACGCCCCGATAAAAGACAGCACGGAAAGCCGAACGGTTTTCACAGGCCAATGGCTGGATGAGAATGGCGCCACGCCGTTTCTGCGGGCATCCCAGTCCGGAGACGTTGAATTGATGAAGCTGCTTCTGGCGCACGGCGCTGATCCGAAGATCTCTACAGTGCTGGGTGTGACAGCCTTGCAAGTGGCGTCTGGAATCGGCTGGGTCGAGGGGATCACGTACGAACATTCACGGGAGGAGACGCTGGAAGCTGTAAAGCTGCTCCTGGATCTTGGTCTCGACCCCAACGCGCAAGCGGACACAGGGCGCGTCGCCCTCCATGGCGCCGCACACAAGGGACGTCCGGATGTCGTTCAGGTGCTCGCCGATCATGGCGCAAAACTGAACATGAAGGATTACGGGAATACGGACAACCGCGGCGGCAAGCTCTCCGTTCACCTGTGGGAGCCAGTGGATTACGCGGATGGTCTCGTGCGTGTGGGCGTGCAGTCCGCAATCGGGCATCCCGAAACCGGACTTCTAATCCGAAAGCTCCTGGCAGCTCAGGGACTTCCCGTGCCGCCTGTAGGCCGTACGCTCGAGTCCATCTGTATCACGGAAGCCTGCGACTCCGGGCAGTAGCAGTTTGTGCTCCGGGCTACAAGCGCCCGGAGCACACCCGCACTTCTGATATTTCACGCATTTAAAGGTATTTTGTGCAAAGCCGCACGGAGCCGCAAAAGCCCGGAGGCGCCTCCCACTCAACTGATATTTCATACTCCATAAAAATTATGTTGTTTTCCCACCGGCCGTGATAGAGTCCCGCCGAATTCAGTCGCAATTCGGTCACAGGTGGAGGCTCCGTACATATGAAGTCGATCGTCGTCAAGTTTTTCGTGTGCGCGTTGGCGCTATCCAGTTATGCATTTGGGCAAATCAATGCGGGTTTGACTGGCACGGTATCGGACGCCTCCGGCGCTCTCATACCGGGCGTCGAAGTCACGGCGAAAAACATTAATACTGGAATCGCGGATACCCGTCTTACCAATGAGACGGGCAACTTTGTGTTCCCGAGTCTTCAGCCCGGAACATACACATTGTCGGCCGTTTTGTCTGGGTTCCAGACCGCTTCTTACAACAACGTTGTTCTCGGCCAAGGCCAGGAAGTGCGATTGAACTTCACCTTGCAGGTGCTGACAGCCGCTCAAAGCGTCGACGTCTCGATTGCGGCAGACACGGTTCTGGCGACGACGTCGGCTTCGGTCGGAAACGTTCTGCCCGACCACGATGTGCAGACCCTTCCCCTGGGGAGCCGCAACGTGATGGACATGATCGCAACGACAGCGGGCGTCATCAACGTGTCCAACTCGAACGCATCGGCGCCGTCTTTCGGCGGACTTCCTATCGGCTATGTCAACACCACGCGCGACGGCATCGTTACCAACGATGGGCGTTACAACTCTTCGAACGGCGCGTACTCGTCGATCTTCACCAGCCCGGACATGATCGAAGAAGTCAAAGTCAGTTCCAACAGCATTGACCCGGCGCTGGGACGCGGCGCGGCGCAGGTCCAGTTACGTACCCGCGCGGGCACGAATGAGTTTCATGGAGCGGCTTTTTATACGAACAACAACGGAGTTCTCAACGCTCAGCCGTGGTTTAGCAATCTGATTGGCGCGCAGCGCAATTATACGAATCGGAATCAGTTCGGCGGCCGCGTTGGCGGACCGATCATCAAGAATAAGGCATTCTTCTTTTTCCTGATCGATGACCAGCGCTACCTGGAGAAGGTTCTCGACGATGCGCTCGTTCTGACTCCAACAGCGCGGCAGGGTATTTTTCAATATTTGACGCAAGGCGCCACGGGAGCAAACGGAGGGACCAGCCGCCGCAACGGCAATGCTTTCGGGACGACGCCATCGGTCAATCTCGCCGGCAAGACACTGAGTTCCGACCCGGTCACCGGCGCTCCGCTGTTCTTAAACTCCTTTAACTTGTTCACGGATGTGAAGGACCCGAACCGGACGCAGATCGATCCGGTGTGGTTCGGGCCGCAATACCTCACCCGCATGCCCCTGCCCAACGATTGGAGCGTCGGCGACGGATTGAATACCGCCGGCTTCAAGTGGCAGCAGCCGCATGACGGATTTGACGGCGCCACCGGCGTAAGTCCGAATCCCAATCGGAACCATGTAACGGTCCGGTTCGATTATCAAGTCAATACCAGGCACAAGGTGACATTTACCATGACCCAGGAAAAGGACTGGGGTGTGACGGGCCAGACCGGTCTTCCGGACTATCCCGCCGGCGGCTTCGGCGATGTCCTGCGCGTTCCATATTTTTATACGCTGCAGTGGACGGCTACGGTTTCGCCAACGGTGCTCAACGAATTCCGAACCGGAATAAAGCGGGATACCTGGATAGGAACGTCCGCATTCGACAAGGGATGCTGTTATCAGGGCGCGTCCCAGAACACGCGCACCGCCGACGCGCAAGCGATTGTCAATAGCTATCCCAGTGTCGGAGGCCCTTCCTCAAGTTTTCTATACTTAGCCAATACCGTAAGCACGCCGGGCCCGGCAGGAGCCAATGTCATCCTGGGAAACTATGCGCCTTTCGGCGTTGCCTCGCCCCGCAGTTCGTACAGCCCATTTATCCCGATTGCCGACACTATGAGTTTCACGAAAGGGGCGCACTCGCTTCAGGCGGGTTTCGAATACGATTGGCAGTGGACGAACCAATCCAATCATGGCGGCCAACAAGAGACTCGGCCTCTTGCATCTTTGGGCGTCAATCCCTCCGTTCCCGTTCCCAACCTAAATACGACGAATTTTAAGGGATTGAATTCCAGCGATGTCTCCGTCGCCACAAGTCTCCTGGCCAATCTCGCCGGTTCGATCAATACAATCGGGGAACAGTTTTTTGTGAACAGCCCGACTGCGACGACGTGGACCGACTACCGGACGAGTTTTCTCTTCTACCGCAATCTTCATACAAACCAGTGGGATCTCTTCTTCAAAGACAACTGGAAAGCCACGAAAGACCTAACGCTGCTGCTCGGTATCCGATACGACAAATACGGTGTCGTATATGATGCCGATCACCTGGGCGGCAAATACATCAGTTCTTACGGATCCGGCCAGGCGGCGCTCTTTGGATGTTCCGGCGGTAGCTTTGCCGTGATGTGGCAGCCCGGCGCCGGGAATTGCGGTTCTGCAAATCCCTCATTGACAGGAACCATTCTGGTGGGAAGGGACTCCGCAAATCCGGGCCAAACGATCTACGGGAATGACTGGAAAGATTTTGGTCCTTCCTTTGGCTTTAGTTGGTCGATCTCACGATTCAAACGAACCACGGTAGTGCGCGGAGGTTACGGGATCAACTATGCCGGCGCGGAGGGCCCTGGGGCCTTCTCGGGCAGCGTCGGAAATCTTGCCGGACAAACTCTAAATCAAACATATACTCCCTCGGCCTACCTGGATGCCGCCCACGCTGCCGGCAACACCAGTTTGTTTCCACTGGCGGCAACCTCTGCGGCGCCGTTTACTCCGACCGCGCTCACGAATCGGACAGCGGGCATTACTGGTTATGCCGATAACCGTACGATACCTTATATCCAGAGCTTCAATCTCTCTGTTCAGCGGGAGCTGACGCGGAGCTTGGCGCTGGATATCGGCTGGGTCGGCAACAAAGCCTCACGGCTCTTTTCGACGCAGCAGCTTAATGACACCAACATTTTCGAGAACGGCATCCTGAGCGCGTTCAATGCGGTTCGAGCCGGACAGAATAATGTTCCGCTCATGGACCAGATCTTTAAGGGCGTGACGCTTGGCGGAGCCGGCCTTGTCAATGGAACAACGCTGACGGCCGCGCAAGCGCTGCGGAAATCAACGAGCACCAACACCTTCATCGCCACCGGCGACGTCGGCGGCTTTGCCAATTTCATCAACACATCGACCATCGCTCCGGGAGGTCAACCTGGAGGATTGTTGCGCAACGCCGGCCTTCCGGAGAATTTCATCGTCGTGAGCCCGCAGTTCGGAAGCGTATCGCTCAGCAATAACATCAGCAGCTCGACCTACCATTCCTTGCAGGCCCATGTTACCAAGCGGGTTTCGCAGGGATTCACCGGCCAGTTCAGCTACACGTGGTCCAAGGCTATCGGAGACAACGGCACTCGTGATCAACGCAATCACCAATTGAGCAAAGGGCTGTTGTCGGCCGACCGGACGCACGTTCTCGTTGCGAATGGCACCTGGGATCTGCCATTCGGTTCCAACCGCTTGTTCCTTTCGAATGCGCCTGCCTGGACGCAGCGCGTGATTGGCGGTTGGCAGATTTCTTCCATAGCCTCATGGACCTCTGGCGCTCCGCTGACGTTTACGTCGAGCCGGGGCACCTTGAACCATCTCGGTTCGAACACGGCGGACCAGGCCGGGGCGCTCCAAAAGGGAGACGTGGTCAAGGGAGATGGGTTCGTCCAGTACTTTGCAAACCTCAAAACGCAACCCGCACCGAAGCCTGATTTCGGAGGGGATCCGACGTTACCCGGTGTCTTTACGAATCAAGTCGTCGTGGACAACTCCGGCAACACGATTCTTCAAAATCCCGTTCCGGGCACCACTGGAAACACGCCTCTGGCCTTGCCTACGATCAAAGGGCCTGGAACGCTGACCTTGAATATGGCATTGACGAAGCAAATTCGGATCACCGAGGGGAAAACCTTCACGCTC
>DASXLG010000350.1 GCA_036496425.1 Terriglobia bacterium
CTGCCGCTAACCCGGTAAACGAAACCGGAACCAGCGGCGTCTAACACCGTTCTACCTTGATCGCAGGAGTGATTTTCCAGCTGAAACTACGAGAGCCGCTCTGAAGCCTCGCTTCGGTTCCTGTCTGGCTACTTTTCGCAATGTTACAGTCAAAATTTGCACGATTTACGGGCACGCTGTCCTGCGTGCTCATTGTTTCAACCGCGCTTTTCGCAGCCGCGCCCCAGGTTCAGGACCGCATAACGCGGAGAATTGATCCCGCGGTCACCGCTGTTGTGGCGGGCAATGTTCACCCTCTCGCGTCTCGAGATCACGACCGCGGGCAGGTAAGCGCAGCGCTGAAGATGCCGCGCGTCACGATGCTGTTCAAGATGACCGGCGCGCAGCAGGCGGCGCTGGATGCGCTTCTTCAAGGCCAGCAGGATCCCCGTTCGGCCGGCTACCATCACTGGCTTTCGCCGGAGGAGTACGCGGCGCGCTTTGGTATCAGCGCCAACGATCGAAATCAGATCGTGTCCTGGCTGCAGTCCCAAGGTTTCACTATAAATGAAGTAGGGCGCAACGGCCGTTCAGTGTCCTTTACGGGCGCCGCAGGCCAGATCGAATCGGCATTTCACACCTCGATGCATCAGTACGCCGTGAACGGAAAAACCTTCTATGCCAATGCCGCAGAGCCTTCTGTTCCGGCAGCCTTTGCCGATCTGGTGTCGGGATTCCGCGCGCTGAATGACTTCCGGCTCAAACCGCGGCCGAATCCGCGGTCGATCAGCGCCGCGGATGCTCCCCGATTTACGTCATCGGTATCGGGAAATCACTTCCTGAGCCCGAGTGACTTCGCAACAATTTACGATTTGCATCCGCTTTATGCCGCCGGCATTGACGGGACAGGGCAGTCCATCGTGGTTGCGGGACAAACGGACATCAATCTGGCTGACATCCGGGCCTTTCGCACCGCCTCCGGTTTGGCGGCCAACGATCCCTCCGTTGTCCTGGTGCCGGGGCTGGCTGATCCTGGCATTTCCGAAGACGATCTGCCTGAAGCCGACCTGGATTTGGAATGGTCCGGCGCCGTCGCGCCGAATGCTCATTTGATTTACGTCAATTCATCGAATGTTCTGGATTCGTTGCAGTACGCGGTCGACCAGAATCTCGCGACGGTGGCCAGCATCAGTTATGGGGATTGTGAAAAGAATTTCAGTGTCCAGGATGTCACTGCTCTCCTGGCGTTGGCTGAACAAGCCAATGCCCAAGGCATGACGATCGTGGCGGCGAGCGGCGACACCGGAGCAGCCGACTGTGACGGCCGCACGGCCACCGTTGCGACACAGGGTCTGGCCGTCGACCTTCCTGCCGGCCTTCCATACGTCACGGGACTTGGAGGTACGGAATTCCGGGAGGCGGGCACATCGTGGAGCAGCACGAATACGGCGGCGTCCGGTTCGGTTCTCTCCTATTTGCCGGAGGGCGCCTGGAACGATACTTCGACGGAGAGGACGCTGGCAGCCGGCGGTGGCGGCGCCAGCATCTATTTCTCGAAACCTGCCTGGCAGTCGGCATCCGGTGTCCCGAATGACGCGGCGCGGGATGTCCCGGACCTGTCTTTAAATGCCTCTCCGGATCATGATGGTTACCTGATGTGTTCAGGCGGAAGCTGCGTCAGCGGGTTCCGTTCCTCTTCAGGAAACCTGTATGTGGCCGGCGGAACCTCCGCCGCGGCTCCCGCCTTTGCGGCGATGGTTGCTCTCATCAATCAGAAGACGAGTTCAGCTCAGGGCAACGTCAATCCGACGCTGTACAGCCTGTTTGCCAGCGCACCGGCCGCCTTTCATGACGTGACTGTTGGAGGCAACCAGGTGCCTTGTTCGATCGGGAGCCCCAACTGCACCAGCGGGACTATGGGATACAGCGCGGCGCCCGGGTACGACCAGGCAACGGGGCTGGGCTCTGTGGATGTCATGAATCTGCTGACGGCATGGCCGATGCCGCAGAGCACGCCCGTCCTGTCGCCCGATCCACCCGTAATTACGGGCGGAGGCACTTCGACGGGAACGACCACGACAACCGGCCCGACTCCGACAGCGACCTCCACGCCGACGACCGCTCCGCAACCGATCAGCGTCGTGGAGTCAGGATCGATTCGATCGGGATATGTGGTCGTTACGCCGGATTCGAACACGACACTGCCGGCAGCGACCGTTACCTTCGGTGTCGTCAGCGGCGGTAATGTGCAGGCACAGACCGGTATCACCCCGATCCCGCTGATTACCGATGGGACCTTATTCGTCGATGTCGTGCCCGGAATCAGCCGGGACCTCGGCGTTGCGATTGTGAATCCGGGAGCCAGCGCGATTACGGTGACGTTGACCTTGCGCGACCAGAACGGGAACACCGCCGGCTCGTCGATTACGGTTCCGCTTTCACCGAACCAGCAGATTGCCGAGTTTGTGACTCAACTGTTTTCGCCGTCGGCCATCGGATCCGGTTTCAGCGGAAGCCTCCGGCTGCAGAGTTCGAGTCCATTCGGCGTGCTGGGTCTGAGATTCTCGTCAGCCAATTTCAGTACGTCTCCTGTTGCAGTTACGGCCGGCGCATCCGGGACTACAGCACTGGCATTGCCTCAGTTTGCGATGGGTGGCGGTTGGGCGACACAACTTGCGCTTGTGAATAACAGTGCGGCTGTCGCATCGGGCCGTGCCGCTGTCTACGATTCGTCCGGTAACCCCATGGCAGTGGATCTCAACGGCCAGACTCAGAGCACCTTTACTTATTCGATACCGGCGGGCGGAAGCATGGTGCTCGCGCCGAGGGATTCGAATGGACAATCGCCGTTCTAAGGCTTTGTTTCGGCATGGCGTGTGAGCGACCCCCTGCCCGCGCGAA
>DASXLG010000351.1 GCA_036496425.1 Terriglobia bacterium
CATAAGCGCGGATCTGACGCAATTCATTTACAAACACGAGGGACAAATTCTTTACCACGACCAGTACGTCGATCCGGAGACCCGGCATTACTACACATGCCTGGAGTGGGACCTCTCACACTTCACGATCTCCGATGACGAAATGACGGACCACCTGCGAACGTTCATCGGCAACGAACCCGACAGCGAATGGTCTCTGCACTATTCGGATCAGATCTTGAGGATGGCGATTTTTGTTTCGAAAGATCCCGCCTGCTTGTATGACGTGCTTGCCCACAGCCATTCCGGTGAATGGAAAGTCGAGGTGCCTCTGGTCGTCAGCAACCATCCCGACCTGGAAGCGGCGGCGGCGCGATTCGGAGTCGAATTCCGCGCCTTCTCCCTTACCAGGCAGAACAAGGCTGCGGTCGAAGAAGAACAAATTGCCCTTCTTCGAAAACACCGGATCGATTTCGTCGTGCTCGCGCGCTACATGCAGATTTTGACCGGCCGTTTGATACAGGCGTATCCCAACCGCATCATCAACATCCACCATGCATTTCTTCCCGCTTTCCCGGGCGCGCGGCCTTACCACGCCGCGCGTCAACGCGGCGTCAAGATGATCGGAGCGACGAGCCACTATGTGAGCGAAGAACTGGACACCGGCCCGATCATCGAACAGAGCGTGATGCGGGTCAGTCACCGCAACTCCGTTCAGGACCTCATCCGGCTTGGCCGCAATATCGAGAAAACCGTGCTTTCTCAGGCTATCTGGAGCCATATTCGCAGAAAGATCATTGTTCACGACGGCCGCACGATCGTCTTCGATTAGAGCTACTGCTTCCTATAGGCGCGGTCGGTGACCACGCCTGCAGTTCTCAGTCTGGCAGGACGATCCTGAACGTCGATCCGCTCCCGAGCCGGCTGGAAACCGATACGGTGCCTCCCTGGCTTTCAACGGCGTGTTTAACTATGGCAAGACCGAGGCCGGTTCCTCCAGCAGAACGGACGCGCGATTTCTCGACGCGATAAAAACGCTCGAAGACACGCGGCAAATCTCCCCGTGGAATTCCCGCACCCGTGTCTGAAACCGCAAGCTCGAATCCTTTAGACGTAGGGCCACCGGTAATCCGAATGGAACCTTTATCCCGGTTGTAGTGAATGGCGTTGTCCAACAGATTGGAAACGGCTCTTGTCAAACGCGCTCCATCCACGCAAATTTCGGCCGGCTCACACTCGACCTCGACCTGAATATGCTTCTCCTGAAGCTGCTGGCTCCTCAGCCGAACCAGTTCGTCGATTATTTGACGGATATGGACACTCTCCCTTTCGACGGGCGGCTCGCTTTCGAGTTTCGCGAGAACCAGAAGATCGTCAACGAGAGCTTGAAGCAGAGCAGAATTTCGCTCGATGGCCGACAAAAATTCCTGCGACATTCCCGAATTGGAAGCTGGCTCGCTGAGTAATGTTTCCGCAAAACCACGAATGGCGGTCAGCGGCGTCTTGAACTCGTGTGAAACGTTCGCCACGAATTCCTTGCGCATTTTCTCCGACCGCCGGATTTCAGTCAGGTCGTGAACAGCCATCACGGCCAGTTCGGTGCTGCCGGCCGCCGTTCGAACCGGCGCGGCCCTGGCAAGAAGAACGCGCCCGGAACCTGTTACCACCTCTATCGCCGGCCCCGCCTCGCCTTTCAATGTGGCTCGAATCATCATTTCCACGCCGGGATTCCGCAGGAGCTCGAGCGGACTCCGCCCGGTCAGGCCACCCGAAATCTCGAACAACCGCCGGGCGGCTTCATTGCTCACTACGACACGGGCCGCCAGATCGAACACGACAACCCCCGCGCTCATGGCCGCGATGATCGTTTCGGTCCTGCGCTTGTCCTCCTCCAATTCAGCGATCTTGAGTTTCAATTTTCTGGCCATCGCATTCAGCGCTGATCCCACGATCGCAAGATCTCTGTCTCCCGAAACCGGGATATCACTGTCGAGATTGCCTACCGCGAGAGAGCGTGAAGCTTCAGCCAGGCGCTGAAGCGGCCTCGATACGAAGGCGTAGACCATGTAACCGAACACAAGCGTCATCCCCGCGCAAACCAGAATCGACAACAGGAGACGCTGCCGCAGACCGGAGATGAGAGCCTCCAGATTAGACATCGGCATGGCGATACGAAGGATCCTGCCGTCGTCGAGCTTGTTGGCGACATATATAAAGGGCACGCCGATCGTCGCGCTCGAGCGGACCGCCGATCCGCGCCCGGTACGGAGCGCGTCGATCACCTCGGGACGGTCACTGTGATTGGCGACACTGGCTAAATTTTCGCGGGAAACTTCCGAGTCTCCCACGACCTTGCCGTCCGGCGCGATGATCGTTACGCGGACGCCGAGCAGCCCCGCAATGTTATTCGCGAAATCGACAGGGTCGGAGATCGCGGTTTGCGTTCGCATGTACGCTTTCGCCAACGTCGCCGACCGATAAAGCTGCTGCTGGATTTCCGATTCGAAAGTATTGCGGAGGCTTCCACCGAAAAAGAAATACCCGACGATTAACGTCGCGGCGGCGATCGCGGCGATATTCAAAGCAACGAGCCGGGAATGTAATCTGAGGTCCATGGAAGACCTGCCTTTATGCCAGGATTTTATACGCGAGAGCCGCAATCGATGCAGCCGCTGGAATCGTCATAATCCATGCCCAGACAATGTTCTTCGTAACGCCCCAGCGCACTGCCGAAAGCCGCCTCGTCGACCCGACACCGATGATTGCCCCCGTAATCGTGTGGGTCGTACTCACAGGAATGCCGAACATTGCCGACCCGAAAAGACAGACTGCCGCCGCCGTCTCCGCGCAGAATCCGCCCACCGGCCGAAGTGCCGTGATGCGCTGCCCCATCGTCTTCACGATTCTCCACCCGCCGGATACGGTTCCTAATGCGATCGCCATATGCGCCATGAGGATGACCCAGATGGGAACGTCGAACGTCTTGAGGTACCCGGAGGTATAAAGCACTCCAGTGACAATTCCCATGGTCTTCTGCGCGTCGTTGGTTCCATGACCGAGACTGTACGCCGCCGCGGAAAATAATTGAAGCCTCCGGAACCGTTTGTCCACGCGGAACGGGGCATTGTCACGAACAATCCATGTGGTCGCCGCCATAAACCCGAAACCAAGGATCATCCCCAGAACCGGAGAGACGACGATGAACGCAAGAGTTTTGGTCCAGCCGGAAACAATCAGAACGCCGAGTCCCGCCTTTGCCACGGCACTTCCGGCGTAGCCCCCGATGAGAGCGTGCGACGAGCTGGTCGGCAGGCCGAAATACCACGTAATGATATTCCAGGCGATAGCGCCAAGCAGTCCCGCGAAGATCACCGTGCGATCCACGGATTTGATATCGACCATTCCGGACCCGATCGTCCTAGCAACTCCAACGCCAAAACAAAATGCCGCAACAAAATTGAAGAATGCAGCCCAGACAACAGCCTTCCCTGGCGATAGCACACGCGTCGAAACGACAGTGGCAATCGAATTCGCGGCGTCGTGAAAGCCATTCAGGTAGTCGAAAACAAGGGCAGTCAGGATGATGCCGGCAACGGCGACAAAAACAGGCGAACTAAAATTCACTCGAGCAATCCATGCTACAGTCTTTGGTTCCTTGTCTGTGCGCCCGGATGTCCTGGCGCCGTGTGATTATACCTGTAACCCGGATCAGGAGATATCGATGGGTCTCAACTCTTTCCTGCGCTTCTTCCTGCCGCAAGACGACAAATTCCTGCCGCTCTTCGAACAGGCAGCGGACAACCTGCGGGAGGCGGCGCAGATTTACGCGAACCTTGGCAGAGCGTCGACGCGGGACGAAATCATTTCGGTTCGGGATCAGATCAAAAAACTCGAACACGTCGGGGACAAACTGACACATTCGATCTTCGAGGAACTGAACCGCTCGTTCATTACCCCGTTTGACCGGGAAGACATCTATTCATTGACGAAAAGTCTCGACGATGTGCTCGACCTTATGGACCACGTCGCAGAGATTCTTGTGCTTTACCGCATCGACAGGATCGAAAACGGCATGAGCATGATGTTCGAGGTTACCCATCGGGCGGTGAACGACATTCATCGCAGCATTCGCAGTTTGCGAAACGCGAACTATGAAACCATCCGTGCGCAGGTTATCAGTGTTCATGCGCTGGAAAACGAAGGCGACCGCCTCTACCGCCACTTTATCGGAAATCTGTATGCAGAAGAACACGACGCCATCCGCCTGATGAAGTACAGCTCGATCTATAACGAGATCGAGCACGCGATCGACAAGTGCGAAGATCTCATGAATGCGATCGAAGGACTGGTACTCAAGCAAGCCTAGCCGCCGGCTTTTCTGTAGGGGCAGGTGTAAGACCGCCCTGTTTCGTTGAATACGCGAGAAGCTCAGATTCTCCTCAGAGCACGATCTGCCATGCCCCGCCGGTCTTTGCAAGGAGCATCGAGTAGGTGCCGAAACCGCCTTCGGGATCGGGCTTTTCGCGAAGTATAGGCAGCCAGTCCGCGGCAATGCATTCGACCAGTCTTCCGCGGCCGCAGACACGAAGATCGAACTGCGCCTCATCGAGCGGCTGGATGCCCCACCAGGGTTGAGCCGCGTCTTCCTTTGTAATACGGCGAATCATTTCAGCCCGCTCTCCGGGCTGCAGGCCATAGGCGCGCTCCGTATCGGCAAGGCGTGCGGCGCCCGCTGCGACAAATGGAGCGGCATCGCCGGCCGCGAGCGAGGCCGCCAGCGAGGTTAGAAACTCGCGAATCTCACGGCGGGACTGGTCATCCAGGATGGCGGCAGGCGCGCTTTGCCACGCCCATGCGCCGAAGATATTTCCAAGATCAGCGGAACCGCCGGTGACGAGGGGCGCATATCTTGAAGAGTCGCCGCTGCCGGATTCCCACGCAACACGCAGCAAGTCTTTCGCATCGGGTCCGCCGACGACCGCCCCGAAAGGGTAGCGCGCCATGCGGGCGGATGCGCGCGCATCCTTGAACGTGGTTCTGGTGCGTTCAGAACTATCGCCGGTGAGCGCCCGGCCCGGACGGCTTCCGGGACTAATGACAATGGTGATTTCATTAATACCGTCGCATATATATTGGTTCGCCTGTCCCGCATAAAACGGACCGAAGGCCGGACCGCGCCGGATGATCGGAATGTCATTCAAATAGAACTCCGCAGTGCACCCTTCGGTCGTGCACTCGAAAACATAGAAAAGCTGTTCGGTCCTGCTCACCTTTTTTCCTGCACTGCTTGACGGAAGGCGGCGTAGTATCTCAGATCTTCCACGACGTCGTTGAGGTCCTGCAAGGGCTGATGACGGATGGATTCGGAGTAGTGGAGATCTTTCTCCTTCCCCAACGCTATAGCCTTTTCCAGCATCGACGCCGGCGCCGGCCGGCCTTCATCCGCCTTGACTTCGGCGAGATACACTTCGTTGCCGAAATCCAGAATCCGTTTCTTCAACGACTTCAACCTGGCGCCCAGAGTCAGCAGCGCAGCGAGACATTTTTCGGCTTCGCCTGTTTTCTCATCGAGCCGCTTTTCAAGCGGGAACGACCGCCGAAGCGTGCGGGTCTTTACGGTCTGGGCTTCCATACCGAACGTGGCTTTGCAGTCCTCCCATTGCTCGTCCCATTTGACCTTGTTTTCCTGCCACTGCTTTCGTTCATCCTCGGATGCATCATCGTCCGGCGGCAGAACCGGCAATTCCTTCGTCTTCGGGCTGGCGCCGACCATCTCGAGCTGCAGCTTCCGGTACTCTTCGATCGCGTTCGCGATCCGCTCTTCCTGATAAACAGCGCGGCTGTACGCCATGTTGACCTCGCGCCGCGCGTTCCACCAGCTGGCGCTCGCCGGCTTGGGAAACATTCCGCGTTTGTATGGAAGGTCTTTCGGCGAGCCCTCGACCAGGGTGATGGTTTTCTGCTTTTCCTTGAAGCCGGCCAGCTTGAAAGTGGCGCCGGCGGTGACGCCGAGCCAGTAGAGCTGATATTCGATGCCAAACTGTACTTCGATGCCCATGGTAATGCGCGTCCGCATTTCCAGTCCCGTCTGGATTGCGGCATTGACGTGGAACACGTTCTCGTTCACGAGAACCATGTTGGCTCCGGATTCGGCCTTGCCCATGAAACTGACCCAGGTGTCGGCCCAGGCGGGCAGCTTGTCGTCCGGGCTTTGCCGTTCGAAGAACTGATCGTTGATGTTGGCTTCCAGCGACAATTTGAAGTAGACGACGGCCTGGAACTTCATCAGGTAGAGGTTGGCGGTGTAGCCCGCGTTGAAGGCCACGCTGATCTTTGCGAGCATGAGATCCAGATGAACCGAATACCAGGGGAAGACACGCTGGTCGGTGTGCTCCTTCCAGCCCCAGTAGACGTTCGCCTTGCCTTCCATGAAGCGAACTTCAAACTGAAAGCCCCACCCTGCAACCTGAGTGAAGTTGGCTGAAATGCCCTCGAAAGCCGCAACGATCTGCCGGATCGTTTGCACGGACGCGCTCAGCGATTTGACGATTTCGAAATAGAAAGTGCCGGTCTTGCCGTTGCGCGTCAGAACAATCCCGGAATCATTGACCGGTCCGAAGAGCTTGTCGTCCAGCGCAGACTGCATCGCCGTCAGTTTGCCGCCGGCGAGCGCGTCGAGGTTGATCGTTCCCTGGACGATCGTTTCCTGCCCGGGCAAGGAATATGCGTTTTCGGCCTTCAGAGCGTCGACCACCTGCTTCCACAAAGGATCGGCAGTCGCGTCCTCTGCTTTATAAGGATGGAAGACAAGACTGCTGATGTCTTTCGCCTCTCCGGGCGCGGGCTTCTTTGGAGAATCGGCAGCTGCTGGATTAACGAATTCGCCGCGATAAATACCATCCCGGGGCCATGGTGGCGGCGTTGTCGACAAAAGACCCTTGCCCTTGGGCTTGGAAATCTTGATGTCGACTTCGAGACTCCAATCCTCGTCCGTGGAACTGCCGGAGTCGCTTGAACTGGCGGCGCTGGAATCAGGCTGAGGCAGCATGCGCAATTCAATGACGGAGGTTTCATCCTCATTCGAGCCCGAAGATGATGCGGCTGCCACAGCCTGCGCAACGGACGCAGTCTCCTGCGCAGCCGCTGCTGTGGCTTGAGCCTGGCCAGGATTGATGATGCTGCCCTGCCTGCCGATGCACACCGGCTGATAATTTTTGGGCTGGAATTCGTAGTGCAAACAGAATTCGTCTGAAGGGTAAACCTCGACGATAGCGCGCAGGGTATGAGTCACGTGTGAATCGGCCGGATTGGTTGCGGGGACTCCGCAGCTTTGTACGGCAATTTCATATTGCCGTGGCGCCATCTTGATGAACGAAAGCGCGGACATCAGATCGCGAACCCGGCTCAGGCCGCGAGTGCTGTCCTTTGTCTGATCCAGATCAGGGCCTGCGGTTACTGTCGCCGGCACTACTGAAGCAATTTTATCCGTAGGGGAATCGCCTCCGTCATCCGTTGCGACCTCTTCATGCCAGACCTGGTAAGCCTGGAACACGGGGAATTCGAGCAGCGGCGGATCAGCGTCCGATTTCTCCGCTTCCGCTTTGCCGCCTTCCGGCTTTGCAAAACCAGGGCGCAGCGACGCAAGACCCATCGTGGGCAGCCAGTCGTAACGCTTCCGCCAGGGCCGGCGCGGGGAGCGTTTCGGAGAAGCCGGCGCGTCTTCAGCCGCATCCACTTCAAGTCCAAGCGATTTACCCACTTTCTGCAGGCTCTTTTGTTGGAAAGCGCTGGCGTTTTCCGTCAGCTTCGACACCCAACTCAGCTTGTCATCCGACTTTTTTTTGAGCTTGCCGGCAGCCTCGGAAACATCTCCGCTGAATGCAGTCACAGGCTTCGCCGCTTTGTCCGCCGCCTCCTCCGCAGCATCGGCGAGCTTGACGATCCGGCCCTCCAACTCGCTGAGCGCTCCTTTTACCCGGTCTCGTAGCCGGATAATCGGATGCTGAAGGGCTCCCACCTCGGAATGAATGAATTGCTGCTCGCAATAGTGATCGGCTTTGTCCAGCCGCACCTGCACAACCGTGTGATGAACGGTCTCGTCGGGTTTAGGCAAATTGGAGTCACCGGATTCACGGCCCGCGATCACCTGAATAATCGGAATCTGAGTCGGCGAGCAGACGAGCGCCTTATCCCGGTCTGTCGCGAGATCCTTGTGGAGCACGACCTCGAAGGTGCCGTCCTGTTTCGGGCCGCGTTTCACAATGACCTGCGGCGTGTCGTCATCGCCGGCCGCATCTTCGCTCTTTTTCTTCTCATTCCCGTGCTTCACGGAAATCAGCAGGCGATGCAGGTTGCAACTGTCGTCTTTGATATCCGCGGCGGGCTTGTGTTCACCTTCGGCAGGCCCGGCGGCCTCCGGAGCCTTGGCCGCGGACTTTTCAAGCGGACACTTCTCCGTTGTGGTTCCGTTTTTGGGTTTGACCTTCACCTGCAGGACGCCATCCAGGGGATCGGCATGCCATCCGCTGGGTGGATGAATCTCGATCGTCTGAGCCACAACCTCGCCATTTTCGGCCTTGCCGTTCGTCAGAACGGCGGTCACTTCCACCGGCATGTACTGATTCTGACTTATCTTCGCGACGTAAACATGCCCGGTGGCGAATGCCGCACTATGCACTTTGACTTCGAGATCGCTCGACGGAGCCACACTGGGAGCGATGTACAGTTTGATTTCCTCCTCGCTGGCAAACTCGCTCGTGGCAACCAGACTCATCTTTGATTTTTCAAACCGGACGGTCGGCGGCGTTGCAATCTTGAGCGACGCGGTCTTGCTCGCATCGCCGGCGCAGCGATGAAAGCCTTCGAGCCGGATGGTTGCCTTGTTTTGAGGGTCCGCTTTGTAGTCGTGGCGAATCCTCACCGGGATAGAGGCAGCAGCCTCGCCGCGCGGAAATACGACTTTGTACTTCTTCCCTGCTTCAAACGCATCACTCGTGACGTCGACGCTGCAACCGTCTAAAGGGGAACGCGAGTTGAGCTTGAGCCCGATGTACGCCTGGTCTCCCGGCACGACGGCGGCATCGTCTTCCACGGCCGGTTCGTCAAACCTTACGAGCGGAGTAAAGACCTTGATCTGCTGTTTCACGCGAGCGCCGAGGACACAGCCCGACGGAGTGGCGAGTTCGATTTCCTGTTCCTTCTCCGCTTCCTTCGTAAAAATGACAGGAACCTCCTTTTGAATATCCCCGGCAGCAAACTTCACCGGGACGTCGTCAAAAGGCCCCTTCAATGTAACGCTCGCCTCGGCTTGTGCGCGATGTTGGAGGCGGACATAGATCCTGGCCGCATCGTCCTTACGATACGGCCCAGGAGGCGAAATAGCCGCAGCTTCGAAGTACACCGGCCGGTTTGTGAAAACCTGAACCAGCCTTAGAAATTCCGTTCCCGTCGCGCACCGCTCGACGCCTTCAAGTGTGATGGTCTGATACTTGCCGTCCTGCGGGCTGTCGAACGCCACCTGAACTTCTACAGGTCCGGCCGCCCCTGGGGAAAACGCAATCGGATATTCCTTCCCGAAAGCGGAAGATTTCAGTTTTGCCGAGACGCCCCAGGGCGGCGCCGGCTGAGTGAGGGATACGTGGATCTTTGCTTTGTCGCCGGCGACAAAGATGGTTTCAGGCGGTTCAATCCATTTCTCCTCGAATTTGATAGCCGGCAACGGCTTCACTCGAACTTTAAGCTGGTTCGAGGATTTGTCTGTCTGCTCGACCGCACGGCAATGACCTGCACCACTCACCCGCAAAAGGATCGGATCACTGTAGCCTTTCGTGAATTCGACTTCGAGCTGGGCGGCCTGAGAATCCTTTTCAAATTTCAGGACATACGGTTCATCGAAGGCATCGCACGTCACAACCGCGGTGGCGGCTATCAGGGCAGGACGATCGAGGATGAAATTGAGTGTCGCTTTGCTGCCGAGGCCAAATACGGCATCCATTCCGCTCTCTGTCTCAACCCTCGATGTGAAGGCCCGGCCCGGCTTGAATCCGACACGCGGCGGCCGCACCGTGACCGGCAAAGCGGCCGGAAAGTCCGCGCTCTCATCAAGAGTGAGGTTGGGCGGCTGGCTGGGATTATCGTCGACACTGCTGATCCCG
This sequence comes from Terriglobia bacterium, assembly GCA_036496425.1. NCBI lineage: Bacteria > Pseudomonadati > Acidobacteriota > Terriglobia > Terriglobia bacterium. The sequence continues at coordinate 10,134 of DASXLG010000351.1, forward strand.
ATGTGCCCTGCCTCCTTCGCAAATGTGCGCTCGATAAGAACCTTTACCGTCGTCGTACGGCTCCAGGGTTTAAATGCGCCTTCATACGTTCGAGCTCCAAATGCGGGCGACGCGAGCGTGAACGACGTTTTGTATTTCGCCGGAGCGCTGAGATTCACTCGGACACTGACCGTTTGCCCGGGCGCAAATTCGGCGCCTTTACCAAACTGGCTGGGCGGAAGATAGATGGTCCGGCTCTTCGCAACGTTAATCGATTGTTTTGCAGTCGAGGGCTGCGAACCTGTCGGCGCAATCATGATGTCGAACGCTTTGGGAGCGGTCGGGATCTTAGAATCGCTTTTTAATCGAGCGAAGATGGTCTTACAGACCGTCTTCGTCGATTCGAAGAAAATCGGGTACGCCTTCTCAAACGCATCGCAGGTCAGTGAACCGAATTCTCCCGGACCATCACTCGAATCCAGGCGGCTGACCTGGATTCCAACACAATCACCAGCGGCAAAGGTTGCAGCCTTGCCTTTATCCTCGATCCAGTCCTTCTCCGCAAAATAGAATGGCTCGACATGGATAGTTAACGGGCTCAGTTCCGGATCGATCAGGCAACCCGACTCATCGACAAGCTTGAGTTCCCCACGCTTCGTGACGGTGATTTCGACATCGGTAAATGGCGCTTGAGTGAAATTAACCGGAATGGGCTTGTCCAGCGCCGTGCCGGACAACTTCACGGTTGAACCTTTGCTATGCGGCCTGCCGCTGAGGTAGATGCGAACCTTTGCCTTTGTTTGAGCGACAAACAAAAACCCTCTGACGTTTTTGAATTTCTTAAGTCCAGGCTGGTCATCGGAAAGGCGGGCGGTGGATCGAAGGTCTCTGAATGAAGCCTTCGGAAGCGGAGCGAGCTCGAGTTTTAAGCTGCCATCCTTGCCGGGTCCGGCGCTTTTGACGCCGCTCAGTACTGCGATTCGATCCGTGGCGGCCTCAAGACTCAATGCGAACGTAGCCGCCTTGTCCTTTGAATCCTTCTTGAAGTCCTCTGCGATAACCAGGGGAACCTCGGCTAGGGCCTTCGAAGCCTCGATCGTGACCGGATCCTTCTTACCGCCGGGCGGGTCGTCCCAGACGATGTTCGCCACGGCCTCGGCCTGATCGACGGCCTTGTCCAGTGCGACGCGAACTTTGAAAGTCTCCCCACGATAGAGTGGCGGCTTCGGATCCGTGTATTGCAAAACGGAGTAGGAGCTGAAATAAACCGACCGCTTGGCGCCGAGTGAGAATTTCCGTTTGGCGGTTCGTCCGACTTGCGCCGTTGCACCGGTGACCGTGAGCTCGATTGTGGGATCGAAAAGCGCGGGCGACTTCGCCAGCAGGAACGGTCCGGCCTCCTTGATGCCTGTGTCCCAGGCCTCCGGTTCAATCTCAACTTCCGGATTACTCGAGAAGCAGTACGACACGAGCTGCACTTTGACTTTTTGAGCGGGACGAGCACCCGTCAAAAGAAGCTTTATTTTTACGGAGTCGCGAAGGGACAGAGATTGCGGTGTAATCCAGTCATCATCCGGAGACAGCGCCACCGCCGGCTCAGCAGCCACAGAAACCGCCAAAGGCTTCGGCCGGTCACTTACAGCGCAGCGGGACTTTGCGCTGAGTTGCAGTTCTCCTTTTTTTTCTGTTTTGATGGGCGCCACCTGGACATCGGCAAACCTGGCTTCGGTAAACTTGACAGGAACCGGCTTAGCCACGGCATTCCCGGAAATCTCGGCGGTTGATCCTTTAGTGTGCGGCCTTGAGCTGAGATAGACGCGCACCGTTCCCTTCTCCCGCAGCCGGAAGGAATATTTGTCCCCGTCCTTGAATTTAGCCAGGCCCGGCTGATCACCATCGAACGACAAGACAGGCAGCGGATCGAGGTCGACGTCAAACGCAACGTCCGTTCCGGGAATGAAGGCGTCCGCGATCTGCTCGAGCTTGAAGTTGCTCTTTGTCTTCGTTGAGCCGGATTCCTTCTTGTAGTCGTCTTCAATCTCTACCGTTACATCCGTAAAGCTCTGGCCCTTTTCCAGACGGACGGGATAAGTCTTTTGCCCCTGATCGCGAACGATATTCGCGACAACCTGTGTTTTCTCGGCAGGGCGGTCGACCTGGACACGAATGGTGAAACTCTCACCTCGATAAAACGGGCCCTTCGGTTGCGTCCATTGAAATGCGGAATAGGTCTGAAAGTAGATTTTGCGAGGCGGTTGCTTCGAATCAGGCATCGGATCAACTACCGCCGGCGCCGGCTTGCCCATTGGCACGCTTTTCGAGCGCCTGCAGCCTGAAGTTGTTTGTCACGTCCGTCCATTGAAGAATATTCCGGGCGGCTTCAGCGGTATCGAAATCGTCGCCGAGCACAAACATCAATTGAACAAAACGGATGACTTCGGAGATTTCGGTCATCCCATACTTTTCGGACTTTTGAAACGCGAGTTCGATGCGTTTCCGGAAAGCATCAGTTCCAAGCGCGGTACACGGCTCCGGCAACGCTTTGCGGATCGTGGTTGTAACGTTGCGAACGCGGACATCCAACTCCATTGCGCGCAGCTGGTCTTTTCTAATGATGAGCATGAGTCCCCAGGACGGCAGCGATAAGGCCTCGGGCAACTTCGGCCGTTGGAGCTTCAGTGGTCGCAGCGCATTCTTGAAGCAGGTGCTGGCGCTCCTCGCCGCTGTATTTTCCCTCGAACACAGGCGCGAAACAGCAGAAGGCCGCTTCCCACGACTGAGCGGGAAAGGCGGCAAGAACAGCCCGGATGGGGTTTCCTATACCCGACATCGCCAGGGCGGTTTCGATGGCATCCGCTGCCCTCGATGCACTCTTTTGCGATTCTGCGAATCGCTCAGCGGCAATCTTTGTGAGGAATGCCAGCACCTGAGGATCACCAGGCCTGTCATACAGCACTTCCCGAAAAATAGAGAATTCCGAGCAACGACGACCTCCGTCAGCGGCTTTACTCCAAAGCCGCTGCCATATATCACTTACGGTGCCGGTAAACTCGATTTCGTCCTGGGAACCGCCCGCCCACTGCGCTAGTGCACGCATGGCGGTTATGGTTCCGTAGTGCTGATTGATAAATGTCAGGACTTCTCCAGAGGCTTCCGGCATCGATGCTACCCCAATAAGTGGCGTATTTTAGCCGATTTCCACTCGGGTGTATTTGCTCAAGGTTCGATAACGAGCAGCCTGAAGCCGTCGCGTGCGTTGGGCACCATAGGGTACCAGCCCGTCGCTTTTTTGAATTGCTGATTGGAGACGCGCTGGCTGCGGGTCAAGAACATGACGTTCTTACCGGCCAGAATCCAGAACAGCCACACCGGAGGGCGGAATAGCCACCTGCGGCCGGCAGCCTGTGCGAGAACGGAGGCGAGTTCACGCCGTTGCAGCGGTTCATCGTCGACAATGTCATAGATTCCGGGAGGCGCTTTGCCGAGCGCATCGAAGACTGCCACCGCCGCATCATCCACCCATATAAGGGGTTGGTACGAGTTCGAGGCACCAAAGATCATCGCAACTCCGTGCCGCGCCATCCGGAGCATGCTGCGCGTGGTTCCGGCCGTCGGGCCATAAAAACTGCCCATTCGCAGAACGATTCCGCGTCTTCCAGCACGCGAGAACCGTTCCACTTCGGCTTCCGCTTGCAGGGAAGATTCGAGGATCGCCGCGGGTTTCACCGCTGTTCCGGCATCCATCCACTGCGCTCCGCCGTCGAGATAAACAAAGACGACACTGGGATAAATCAGAGTCGCTACCTCCGATTCAAGCGCAATGTTCACGAGATTGCGCGTCCCTTCCGCGCGGATCTTGTCGTTTTCACGCCATGCGTCGCGGCGGCTGGCGTCCTTTGGCGGCGGAATTCGGGTCGCTAAATGCAGGATCGCGTCGCAGCCTTGCAACACAACGCGCAGGGTCGAGGGGTCGAATAAACTCGCTTGAACAGGTTCTGCTCCGGCCGCGCGAAGCCGCGAATGGCTGTCGGAGTTCCTCGCGAGCGCGCGAACATGGTGTCCGCCGTCCAACAATAATCGGACAACCACTCGTCCCAGAACGCCCGTGCCGCCCGTGACAAAAATGTTCACTGCTAAAACGCAGAGATGTAGTGCGAGCGCATCTTCTTGTGGCTGTATCTACCGGGAATATCTTGATTCATTCGAAGGCCTTTGCCACGAATCTTGGTGCGCGGAGAACTTCTTGGGTGCATGTTACATCTCCGACCTCCCTTTTTGAATCTGCATTATATCCTGTATATGCTGCTCGGACCATTGGCCGAAGCATGCGCCGCGGAGGCCGCTGCTGTTGCTGCGAATGCACAAGTCGCGATCGCGATCGTCGATGGCAACGGCGATCTTGTGTATTCTGAAGGAATGGATGGCGCCCCGGCCTGAAAGTAATCAGGATTTGCCGATTCTGATAGACATTTGGCCAGAGACGGGGCCAGACTCCGGATCTTTGCCACACTTTGAAAATGTGGCTTATAGCGTCGACATTATCTAAATCCTGCCGTCGAAGTTCTTATTCCCATCGAACTGCACGGATTTGCCCGGACGAATCCCTGCTGTGATGGATCCTTCTGGGGAAAGCCATGATTAAGTATCTGAATCTACTGGTCGTTTTATCTTTTTTTGGCATTGTGCCTCTTCGCGCGCAGCAGACATCATCGACCGCGTCGTCAGCGGCGAACAGCGGGAGTTCTATCGCTACCGTTCTTAGCCCCAGTTCGGGGCTGCGGGAGGGATACGTCATTATTACGCCAACTTCCGGGAGCGGCAGTGGCTTGGTTGCATATGAAAAGGTTGGGGATTTGCAGGGCTTAACGTTTCAAACGGCCGTGCTTCCGGCGACAACATTGACGACCAGCGGAGCCGTCATTGTTGATTTGAACACCGGGGAGAACTCCTTGACAGGGCCCCTGAGTACCCTTCTGGGCAATAACCCGAATGCCACTGCCGCCGCAGGCGCAATCCTGCCAATGTTCGTCAATACGGGTATTTCCGTCATTAACCCCAACCTGACGTCCGCGACGATTCGTCTTAGCTTGAACAACTCTTCCGGCACAAAGATCGATCTACCGGGTTTTACTATCGGGCCTATGCAACAGGTCGCAAAGTTTGCGAGTGAGCTGTTCGGAAGTCCAGCCGATATACCCCCGTCCCTCGTCGGCGCTCTCGTATTCACCTCGGATATCCCCGTGGGAATCACCGCTCTTGAGTTCAGAGGAACAGCTTTTTCAACTATACCAGTCGTGAATACGTCGACCACATCGACGGCGTCAAAAAGCTCAAGTGGGTCAGGTGGCTTAGGCCTGCCTGCGATTATTCCATTTCCACCTCTGCCTACCGGTGTTGGCGGCAGCGGCTCGCTTCTCCTTCCTCAATTTGTCATGGGCGGCGGGTGGGCGAGCGGAATTGTGATCGCTAACGTTTCGAATATCCAGCAGACCGTCCGCGTTGATTTCTTCACCAGCAACGGATTCCCCCTCTCAGCGTTTCTGGGTCTGCTGACTGGTTCAACGTTCTCGAGCATCACCATACCCGCCGGCGGCGCGGTAGATCTCAGTCCACAGGACGCCATAACGGGACAGACGATTTTCTGATTTTTCGGCGATCGATTATTCTTCCAGTTTTTGTTGAACGCTTCGGATCTTTTCGTCCATCGTCTGTGGGCGGTCGATTCGTGTACCGAATCGCAAGGTCGATGAAACTCGTGGAGTTCCCATGGCGTGCACCACCTCATGGCATCGCTTGATGGCTGCGAACACGTCATCCCACTCCCCTTCGATATTCGTGCCGTAGGCGTGTAATCGGGTTTTCAGCCCGGCTTCTGCAAGCACACGTTCACAAGCAGCGATTTCTTTGGAAACCGAGACGCCGATCCCGATCGGAATAAGGCAAAAATCTGCAATGACCTTCATGCCGACCAGTCTATTGCAAACTCGGCCGACTTCAGCCCTGTGGCGCACGCAGACGCGTGCTTCGGGCTCCGCTGGTTTGATCTATACTGGCTGGCCCAAGCCGAGACGTTCTAAGGTGTTCGTGCGGGATTGAATATGGAAAAGCCGAAGCGGCGGCAGCGGTATCGAGGGAAAAACCCGCGGCACTTCTCTGAGAAATACAAGGAACATGAACCGGAGCGTTATGCCGCAGACGTAGCCGGGGTACTCGCCAGGGGCAGAACGCCGGCCGGAATGCATCGCCCGGTCATGGTTCGCGAGGTCATCGAAGTTCTTGGGCCGAAGCCGGGCGAATTCGCTGTCGATTGTACCCTCGGATACGGAGGCCATGCGGCGGCGCTGCTCGGCTCGATCCAGCCCGGCGGCCGTCTCATCGGCGTCGACATCGATCCCATCGAGTTGCCGAAGACTGAATCCCGTTTACGCGAGCTCGGCTTCGGCCCGGACGTCTTCGTTTCGCAGCGGTCCAATTTTGCGGGACTTGCGAAACTTCTCCCCGAACCGGCCGATATTGTTTTCGCAGACCTCGGTGTCTCGTCGATGCAGATGGACAACCCCGAGCGCGGCTTTACCTACAAAGTTGATGGCCCGCTCGACCTGCGCATGAACCCTATGCGCGGGCAACCGGCTGCCGCTATGCTGGCCGGTCTCGATGGACCGGCTCTCGCCGCGATTCTGTTCGAAAATGCCGACGAACCCAACGCGGATCCCATCGCCCATGCCGTCCTTCAGGCGCAGGTTTCGACAACGACGGAGCTTGCTGCCGCAGTTCGCCGCGCAGGAGGAGACGATGACTCCATACGCCGTGTCTTCCAGGCACTCCGAATCGCAGTGAATAACGAGTTTGGCGCGCTGGAGGAGTTCCTGCGGAACCTTCCATTCTGCCTCAAGAGCGGTGGCCGGGCCGCTATCCTCACGTTTCACTCCGGTGAAGACCGCCGCGTCAAAAAGGCGTTCCAGGCCGCAGAACGTGAAGGAGTGTACTCGGAGGTCGCACACGAAATCGTCCGGCCTTCTGCAGAAGAACTTCGCGCCAATCCGCGCAGCCGCAGCGCCAAGTTGCGATGGGCCCGCGCAGCCACTTCATCAAGGATTATCTAGTGATCGACAATCAGAAACTCGCAATGGCTCTGAGATCGTTTGCCGCGGAAAGAGACTGGGATCAATTCCATACGCCCAAGAATCTCGCCACCTCCATTTCTGTGGAAGCCGCTGAACTTCTGGAATTATTTCAATGGTCGCGAGGACAGAATGGCTGGGACGAACTGACGGATGTTTCTCTACGCGCGAAAATCGAGGAAGAGCTGGCCGATATTCTCCTCTATGTCATCCGCTTTGCCGACAAAGCGGATATCGATCTCGAAACCGCCGCGGAACGAAAGATCGCCTCGAACGCACAAAAGTATCCCGCCGACCGTTTCCGCGGCTCCGATCGCAAGTACGATGAATAAAGAGGAATTTCAGGTTTGCACCTGTTTGAGGGCAATTCGCCGGGACACTATTGAGGAAGGCAGGTCCTCTATGAAAAGCGGGCGTGAGAAGCATTTGTGTGAACTAGTGTGTTCTGGCGGGCTATCCAGCATAATGTGCTTGCGCAACAATGGGGGGAGTTCGCGATGAACAGTCAGCCATGAGACCCGCAGGGATCCTTGCGTTCGCTTTGATCGCCTTCGCGGTTGCCTGCAAGCAGCCGGCGCGTCCTTCCTTAAAGGAGGAAGAGCAGGCGCTTGACCGCGTTCTGCAAAATCGGATCGAGGAAGTTCGAGAAGGTCCGGCCGCTGATAAGGCGAACGCCACCTTTGATCGGCGCAGAAGGCTGCCGCCGCCAGTGCAGATGAACGCAGCCGCCATCGATGAGTTGGAGAAAAAAGTTGCTGAAGACCCCGGCAATCTGGATCTGCGGCTGCAACTTCTCTTCATTTATGAGAAGCCGATGGCACGAGGCGAACTGCAGTTGAAGTTCATGCTCGCCCGCCGCCGCCATATCCTCTGGCTCATCACCAATTATCCCGAGGATGAACTTGCTGGATCGCCTGCCGCGATCATTCGCACTCGCGAAACGAGCTTCACTACCGCAGACCCGGAGGGATACACAGAGGCGAAGCAACTCTGGTTCTCGCAGCTCGAGAACAAGCCGATAAACGTCGCGATCCTTGCTAACGCCGCGAACGCGTTTGAAATCGACGATAATCATCTGGCGGGACAATTGCTCGAGCAGGCGCGGATAGTCCAACCCAACCGGCGCCTCACGGCCCAGCTCGCGCGGGTCTACGTACTGGCTCTGGTAGGGGCAACCGCTGCGATCCCCGTAAGTACCGGTTACTCTTATAACATCGCGGTTCAAGGAAACGACACAGCTCTGACTAACGATGTGTTCGCAAATGAAATTCGGCGAAAGCTCGACGCTTCGAGGGACGATGAATTGCTGCAAGACGTGGGTGCGGATCTCCTTCAAGGCCGGGACCTGAGCAAGGACTTCGACTATAAGGCTCTGGGCAGGCATTATCTCACGCGTGCGGCCACGCTGAATCCAGGATCCAACGCCCGACGGATACTCGCCAATGCCTTCTCGGAGGACCAGACCCGAATTCGCCAGGAACGCATCCGCCAGCTGCCGAAAGACAATCGCTATGAGGCCGCTGCCGCTCTGCCGGACAAAGACCGCTTCGATCTGTTCTGGTTGCTGGCGCTGAATGCCGCCAATTATGGAAACTCTTTCGACAGCCTCCATCCGGCAGAGGCAAAGCAGGAATGGCTCAAAGCCGAAAAGTATGCGACGGACCTCATCGCCGTTGCACCGAAATTCCGCCGCGAGCCCGCTTACCCGCTTGCGATTTTCAATGCCAACATGCTGCTGGCCCAGATCGCCGCACGCACTAACGATATCGATCGGGCGGTTCAGTATCTGAGAGCCGCAGCACAGGCTCCAAAACTACCGGACGACATCCGGTGGCCGAATATTGGCTATCGTGGCCTCTGTAACATTCTCATCGCGAGAGGGCGCCAGAAAGATGTCGTCGACTTTCTGGAACATGTCGCCATGATCGACTCACTGCAACGGGACCCGGTTCTCGCGGTTACCGCTCAGTTACGTCAGGGCCAGAAGCCGTCCTGGTACGGCTTCTAACGTCGGGACACCGCGAAAATAGCAGAACTGGCACCTGGCAAAACGTTAGCGTCCGGTATAGTGAATCGTCAGACATTGATGTGCAGCGTGAAGTTGCACGAGATTTTCCAGGAGATGAAACGGAAGCTTGTTTTGACCATGCTCAAAGTTTAATGAATTGATGATCTGCCGGCGCGGGAAAGCTATATCACCAAGAGGGCCCGACCCAATGTTCCCGTCATCTGGTCCTGGGCTGTTAAAGCCACACGACCCGAGACGGCATTCAGGTCTCGCAAATGATCTGCAAAATCCCATGCCAGATTCCGAGCGGCGCGGACGTTCCACATGGCGAGCAGCCGTCCGATCTTTCCAGTATCCTGTGCAGTTGCGCCCAAGACTCCGGCGGCCAGCATATTCAATGTTTGCGGCAATGCCGCCTCAAGGATGCTGTTAACCGATTCAAAATCCTGGTGCTCGAGACTGGTCTTACTCGGGACGATTCCGGACTCCCGATCCGTTTGCAGCAACGCCAAGGCTAAATCGTGATTGATGTGAGCGTTCATGCCGGCGAGCGCAAACTGTATCCGGTCAATTCCCGGCTTGCGGCGAGCTTCAAACAGGGCCTGCCAGGATTTCGGCGTCCGGCCCACGCCCCCGAGTTCTGTTTCAATTGCTCCGAAGTACATATTCGCAAAAATGACATCCAGGCGGGTGAGCCATTCGGGGTTCGTCCAGCCTGAACTGAGATCGACATTGTTAGTGACCAGTCGATATAACCAGTTAAACCAAATCAGTCCATCCGTAATCTGCAGAACCGCTTCAAGACGGTCCATTCGATCGATCACTTCTGCAATATTTGCAGGCTTTGGGTCCGTGACGATCTTCAATAACTGCTGATCGGTTGGATCGGGTGCTGAACTGCTCATTTGACCTTAATCCATCCACTAGTCCGACAGATACTCCCGGACGGCATGGTCCACTGAGACTAATTCTGTATCTCTCAATCTTCCTATCGATCCGAGTATTCTGCTTTTCTTGAGTTGCCGGAGCCCAGGAATCACGGCGAAGCTCGATGTCTTGAGGCCGCTTACCCTCAGACGAATACGCAAAGGTGGAATTTCCGGCTCGCGAGTCGAAAGGGGAACGGCCACAACAGAATCTAGAATCTGATTCTGCATGGAATTGGAGATAATGACCGCAGGCCGCTTTTTGCCTATCTCGGGAGGCGATGCGTCGGAAAGGTCCACCCAAACCACGGTGCCACGCATCATTTCCGTTTATTTCTCCTTCTTTTTAGAGCCTTGGAGTCGCTATCCAACGAGGCAAAGGACCAGGCGTCCATCTCCTGTAGCTCTTCCGGATTCGACGCTATAAACGACATGTACTCCTGTGCGGCACGAGCCATCCTTCTCCGCCGCAATTCACTCTGTAGAAGCTCACGAATCAGCGCGGACAGACTTTGATCGGAACGCTTAAACTCTCTCAATTCTTTAAGTATAGGTTCTTCTAGCTTTATAGTAGTCGCGCTCATACGATAAAAGTATACCTTTTTATTCTAAAGCCTGCCACTTCCTGCTCCAGGTATCCTCCGTGGAGTTCTGGGACAGACACCGAATTCGGGCCCCGCGGCGCGTTCGGATACCTTCGCCGTCAATTCCTCCTGCGGG